>CAZTXW010000005.1:0-48583 GCA_964617345.1 uncultured Sphaerochaeta sp.
GCAAAGCTAGCCGACCCGATAGGAGAGGTGCTTGAACGCAGGCTCCTTGATGAGGGCCTGCTGCTTGAACGGGTCAGCTTTCCCATCGGAGTCATCGGCATGATCTTCGAGGCTAGGCCCGATGCCCTGGCTCAGATAGTCTCCCTCTGCCTGAAAAGTGGCAACGGCATCATCCTCAAGGGGGGTAAGGAAGCCTTCAGGACCAACACTGCCCTGGTAGCCTCCATCAAGAAAAGTGCACAGGCTTCTTCCCTTGGGCAAGACTGGCTTACCCTGCTGGAAAGCCATAGCGATGTAAGCTCCATGCTGAAGATGGATGATGCCATCGACCTGCTGATCCCAAGAGGTTCGAATGCCTTTGTCCGCTACGTCATGGACAACACCCACATAGCGGTTCTCGGCCATGCCGATGGCATCTGCCACATGTACGTGGATCAGAGTGCTGACCTGCAAAAAGCAGTAGCCTGTGCTCTTGATGCCAAGGCACAGTATCCCGCTGCCTGCAATGCCATCGAGACGCTCTTGGTCCACAGGAGTATCTCTAGGGAGTTCCTTCCCCTCGTGGCAACAGCCTTGGAACAGAAGGGTGTCATCATCCATGGGGATGATGAGACCGCTTCTCTTATATCATGCACTCCCTACAGGGAAGGGGACTACTCGATAGAGTATCTGGCACTCGAACTCAATATCAGGGTTGTGGATGACATCGACCAGGCATTGGCACATATTGCCCAGTATGGATCACAGCATACCGATGCCATCATAAGCGAGGAGAAGGCTGCCATCAGGCGCTTTATGCGCGAGGTGGATTCTGCCGATGTCTTTGCAAACTGTTCGACCCGGTTTGCCGACGGGTTCCGTTTCGGCCTTGGGGCTGAGGTGGGTATCAGTACAGCAAAGATACATGCCAGAGGTCCTGTGGGCCTGTCGGGTCTTATGAGCAGCAAATGGCTGCTCAGCGGAAACGGTCAGACGGTCTCCTCCTATAGTGGTCTTGATGCCAAGGCCTTCCTGCATACGGAGTTGCCCTGTTCCGGCTCTAGTCTGGTAGGAGAAAAGATGGTATGAAACGAGACCTCTCCTCCATTCATAGGGTAGTGGTGAAGGTGGGTACGAACCTGCTTTCCACCAAGGATGGCATTGACGAAGGGTGCATTGACCGCATTGTCGAGCAGCTTGTGAAGCTGCAGCAGAGAGGTCTGCAAGTCCTGCTCGTAACCAGTGGGGCAATCGGGATGGGAGCCAAGGAGCTCAAGCTTACAGGCCCTGTAAAGCAGGTGGCCATGCGTCAGGCCTGTGCCTCCATCGGCCAGCCGCTGCTGATGAGCAGCTACCGAAGGGCCTTCAAGAAGCATGGGGTGGTCTGCTCGCAAATCTTGCTTACCCGCAAGGATATGAACAACCGCCATACCTATGTGAATCTCAGAAACAGCACCTTTACCCTGTTGGATATGGGTGTCATCCCCATCTTCAATGAGAATGACACCGTAAGCACAGCAGAGATTGGCTCGGCATTTGGTGACAACGACCGCATGAGTGCAATGGTTGCCAGCAAGATAGATGCAGACCTGCTTATCATCCTTACCGATATTGCAGGTCTCTATACCGCTGATCCCAAGAAAGATCCCTCGGCTGAGCTGATCAGCGAGATAGAGATCCTTGACAACGAAATCCTCGCCTGTGCAGGGGGGGCAGGAAGCCTGTTCTCCACTGGTGGGATGAAGACCAAGTTGCTTGCAGCGAAGATTGCTGCCGTTGGAGGGTGTGGCTCCATCATAGCCAGCGGCTATGAGCCTGATATCCTGGTACGCCTGATGGAAGGTGAGCCTCTCGGTACATTCATTCATCCCAAAAAGCGCATGAGCCAACGCGAGAGATGGCTTCTCAACAACTCCCATCTGGGGACCATTGTGGTTGATGAAGGGGCAAAGAAAGCCCTGCTCTCCCACAAGAGCCTCCTGCCCAAAGGGGTTGTACGGGTTGAAGGCGGATTTGAGGCCGGGGATGTCGTTGAGATATGCACTACAGATGGGAAGGCTTTTGCAAAAGCCGCACCCTACTTCAATAGTACCGACATAGCAAAGATAGCTGGCCATGAGAGCCGTGACATCCTGTGCTTGCTCGGTGGAGGACATAAGGACGTATTGTTCCGTCCGGAGGATTTGGTGTTGCTTTCCGATGACCAGTAACTACAGGATTTACAGAAGAAGGCTCGATCTTGGATCGCGGATAAACCAGTTGCACAGTACCGAGCAACTGGCAATCGGCATCCTCGATACCGGAACAGCCGAACAGCTGACGGAAAACCTTCTCTGGTATGTACAGAATATGAATTACGCCCTGCATGTGGTGACCCAGGAGGGCAGACTGGACATCCAGGCAATGCAGGAGGCGTACAAGGAGGTCACCTTCCTTGTGTTTCCCTCCTCATCGCTTACAGGAGAGAAGATCAACGCAGTGGCCAATGAGTGTCAGACAAGTTACTTTCTCATCGTACGAAGTGACCTGCTTCTTGTCCGCTTTGATGGGGTCGCCCTGTTCTCCCTCATGAGGGAGAAAGAGGCTCCTGCCGCCCTTGCCTCCCTGATAGCCAATATGGACAAGGAGATAGTGCCAACCATACGTTCGCCTCATCTGGAAGCGAGAAAAATCGATCCCCGTTCCCATTTTCCCTCCCTGGATGCCCCTGGAGGGGAGAACACCCTCTACCCGGTCATGGCGTTGGGCATGTATGACCGAGCCCTTTTCCAACGGTTGCGGGGTTTTGATGAAAAGATCCACAGCGAATACTTCCAGGTGCTCGACTGGGGCATACGGTGTTATCTGTTGGGTCATACGGTGAAGGCAACCGGCCACCTGCTGATGCAGTTCACCGACAGGCTGTCGGTAATCGAGGACCGAAGTGAAAGTGAAGGCTTCAAACGCTGTTACACCAAGGCCCTATCCATCCAACAGATAAAAGGCAAGAACCTCATTCGCAAGTATAAGGGCTTCATCGACAAGGATGCTCTCTCTGACGAGGTGAAGAAACGGTTGCTCTGGCTGCAGAAGAGTGATTTTTTCCAAATGCTGGAGCATTGGGAATTCCCTGCTGAGGTATTGCCATGATCAATTCAGGGCGGACCCTCCTGCTGTTGCTGCTTTTGCTTACCCTTTTACCCTTGGGAGCAGCACATGACCCGTTCTCCTATCCTGTGTCGACAGTCATCCTCGATGCAGGACATGGGGGAAGGGATCCGGGGGCAAGCGCCTCGTACAGCTTTACCTCAGGATCTGTCAATGAGAGTGACCTGGTCCTTGATATCACCAAACGGGTCTTTGCCCTGCTTGCCCTTGAGAAACCCTCCCTGCTTCTGATCATGACCCGCACCGACGACACCTATGTCTCCCTTGCAGAGCGATCACGGATTGCCTATACGACAGAACTTGCTCCAAAGAGCAGTATCCTCTTCGTTTCCATCCACATAAACAGTGCCCAGAGTCGGGAGGCGACAGGCTTTGAAGTACTGACCAAGCGTCAGGAAAAACGGATCACCTTCCTCGACGAACATACCCCCATCAAGAATATCCCCCTGTTTGCCCCCTTCAGTTCCTTGGATCTTAACAGGCTGCTCAACCAACGAAACCTGGTCGTGGCAAAGACGTTTGAAGAGGTGCTCTCCACTCAGATGCCAGTAAGCCGCAATCGAGGGATAAAGGAGAGGGACCTGTATGTGCTCAATGCAAGCAGGCACCCTTCGGTCCTGCTTGAGTTGGGCTTCTTGTCCAATGAGGAGGAGGCGCGAAACATCCTCTCCCCAGCATGGAGGCAACAGGTTGCCGGCGCGATAGCCAAGGCAATTATCGCATGTGTGTAGGAGGCTTCCATGGAAAAGTACGACCGTAAGAGACTGAGCAAGAGCCTGTATTCGCCCAAGACGGAACCCACGTTGGTACGAGTCCCCCCTTGCCCCTATTTTGTGGTGGAAGGCGAAGGGTCTCCTCTTGATGAGGCCTATGATGAGGCAGTTGAGCTTCTGTATGCCCTGAGCTACACGCTGAAGATGGGATATAAGGGTGAAAGTTGGTATCAAAGCTTCGTTGTATCACCCTTGGAAGGGGTGTGGAGCGCCATCGAGGTGGAGAATCGCGATACCTGGCGTTGGGCGAGTATGATAGCCCAGCCTCCATTTGTGACCGCAGAGATATTCGCAAAGGTTGCCGAGAGGTGTAGTTTTACCAATGGCCGGCCGGTGAAGGATGCGCGTTTCGAAACCATTGAGGATGGGTTGTGTGTCACCATGATGCACGTTGGGCCCTACACCTTGGAAAACCGTTCATTCGAAAGGATGGACCGGTTCTGCCTTGCAAACAAGCTTGAGAGACTCGATGCTACGCACCGCGAGATCTATCTCTCAAATCCCAGGAAGACAGAACCGGAGCACCTCAAGACAGTGCTGCGATACCGTGTACAGAGAATCTAGAGCCCTACCTCTTCCTTAGCCTTCCTTCTCTGCTCCACAAGCAGGTTCATCTTCATCTTCTTGAGCTTGGAAGAGAGACTCACCTTGTAAATATGCGGATTGATCAGGCGCAGGTAGGTCTTGTGGAACTCCTTGACGTTCTCAATCGAGAACCTCTGTATCTCAGGCAAGGTCGGCTTTTCTCCGATACGCTTGCCATCTCCGACCTTCTTGGTAAGCAGCGGTACACACCTCTCATAGCGATCAGGGGCCATCTCAAAGAAGTCGACCTCACTGAATGGGTGGAAGAAGGTATAGCTCTTGCCTGTGGTGACCTGCTCAGTCTCCAGGGTTATCAGGTCAGCCAAAGCACCTCCCTCATGGTCATAGAACCTCCAGACCTGCTTTATCCCGGGGTTGGTGGTCTTTTCATAGGTGTTTGAGATCTTCATGGTGGGAATCATATGTCCCTCACTATTCTGCTTTGCCACAAGCTTATAGACCCCGTTGAGGGCTGACTGCTTCCCTCCGGTTACCAGATGGGTGCCGATACCCCAGCTATCGATGGGAACCTCATCATGGATGAGGGTCTGCACGATCTCTTCGTTCAGGTCGCTTGATACGGAGATGGTTGCATCAGGAAGACCTGCATCATCGAATCTCTTGCGAACCACACGGGGCAGGTAGGAGAGGTCTCCACTGTCGATCCTCACCCCGATCTGCTTGCCGATCTTTTTCTGTTCGAGGCCTACGGTGATGGCATTTTCGATACCCGAGCCTAACGTATCGTAGGTGTCGATGAGCAGGGTGGGGTGGTCAGGGTAGTACTTGGCGAATACCCTGAAGGACTCCAGTTCAGTGGGAAAGCTCATGACCCAGGAGTGTGCCATCGTCCCTGCAACCGGAATGCCGTACACCTTTCCTGCAAGGGTGTTGCTGGTCACCTGTGCTCCTCCTATGAAGGCTGCCCTTGAGGCGGTCATCGCCCCATCCTGGCCCTGTGCACGCCTGAGGCCGAACTCCATGAGTAGCCCTCGTCTTGAGGCGAGGGATATCCTGGATGCCTTGGTGGCTATCAGGCTCTGGAAGTTCAGGTTGTTGAGCATCAGACTCTCGATGAGCTGCGCCTCAATGAGGTTGGTATGCACCCTTACCAGAGGCTCGCCGGGAAACACCACAGTCCCTTCAGCCATTGCATAGATATCCCCTGAAAAGGAGAATGCCCTGAGATACGCCAAAAAGTCGGATGTGAAGATATTGAGGCTTGCCAAATAGGCGATGTCCTCATCACTGAAGGATAATCCCTCCAGCTTGTCCAGAAAGTCATTGAGTCCGGCAAAGATTACATACCCGCCCTCGAAAGGGTTGGTACGGTAGAACATCTCAAAGACCACCTCAGGGTTATGCTTCTCGCTGAAGTATCCTTGCATCATGGTCAGCTCATAAAAATCTGTAGTGAGTGCGCTTGTATCAATCACGTGTTTCACTCCTTGTTACAGTGCTTGTATGGTTTCAAAGCCAGTATAGGGGACCAAAGAGGGGGGGATCGTTACCGAGCCATCCTCATTCTGGAAGTTCTCCAACACCGCTACCATTGCCCGGCTGAGGGCTATGGCTGTCCCATTGAGCATATGGACAAACTGGATCGCACCTTCGTCATCACGATAGCGGATCCCCAGTGCACGTGCCTGGTAGTCGGTACAGTTGCTGGTGGAGGTAACCTCCCCATACTCTCCATTTTCACCACGGCCTGGCATCCAAGCCTCAATGTCGAACTTACGGAATGCAGGGGCGCCTAGGTCACCTGTGGCGGTGTCGACCACACGGTAGGAGAGGCCCAAGCCACTGAAAATCTCCTCCTCAATCTCCAGGAGGATGTTGTGGTAATATTCGCTCTGTTCAGGGAGACAGTAGATGAACATCTCCAGCTTGGAGAACTGGTGCACACGGTACAGCCCCTTGGAGTACTGTCCAGCACCTCCCGCCTCACGACGGAAACAATGGGAAAGGCCGCTCATCATGATGGGCAGCTTCTTCTTGTCGAGTATCTGGTTTGCATAGTAGCCGCCAAGGGTAATCTCAGCTGTTCCCACCAGGCAGGTATCAGTACCTTCAAGGGTATAGATATTGCTCTCCTCCCCACGGGGATTGAACCCGATGCCTCTGAGAATCTCTTCCTTGGCAATGTCTGGGGTAATGAAGGGGGTGAAGCCCCGTTTCATCACGATATCAAGGGCATAGCGCTCCATGGCCATCTGCAGGACCACCGCCTGGTTTTTCAGATAGTAGAACTTGGGACCCGATACCCTGGTGGCAGTATCAAAGTCAATGAGGTCCAGACTCTCACCCAGTTGGACATGGTCCTTGGGTTTGAACGAGAAGGAGGGAGCCTTTCCCACCACTCTGATGGTCGTGCTGTCCTTGTCCTCCTTGCCGATGGGAGCGTCCTTGTGGGCATAGTTGGGGATGGTCCTTGCCTTTTCCTGGAAGGCGGCTTCGACTTTCTCGAGCTCTGCTTCCAGCTTGGCGATGGTCTCCTTGATCACCTTTCCCTCTGCTATATAGCCATCGCGAGTCTCCTTGTCGAGCTTAGCCTTCATTTTCTGGGCATTCTCATTACGTTTGGCCCTGAAGGCCTCGCTCTCTTGCAGCATGGCCGAGCGCTTTTCCTGCAATATGATGATCTCATCGATATCGACACTCATATAACGGTTGCTGATATTCTGTGCAATCTCGTCACGTCTCTCTTTCAGTTCTTTCAAGTCAATCATGATACTTCCTCATTGGTATGATAGTATAAATTATTCAGGTCCTATATGGTCTGTCTGGCCTTTTCCTCAAGAGAGCGGAACTTGGCTGAGGAGGCTGAAACAGCTGCCATTACCGTGGCATCGAAGCCTCCTTCAGCAAGGCAGCGCATCCCTTCGATGGTGGTTCCCCCAGCAGAACAGACCATGGTGGCCAGTGCCACTGGATTCTCGCCCTTTATTTTCTGTAAAGATGCCGCACTGAGGCAGGTTTCGCGTGCAATCTCCAGGGCTTGGGGGTAGGGTAGGCCTTCGGCGACCCCTCCCATGGCAAGAGAGTGGAAAAACTGGAATACATAGGCGATGGCCGAGCCACTGATGCCGGTGAAGGCCGCTATCTGCTCCTCAGGCAGGAGAAAGGCTGAGCCGAACAGCTCTGCTATTGCCAAGGATGTCAGCTTCAAGGCTTCTGATGCTTTCACACTCGGTGTCACAGAGGTGACCGACTGCCTCACCCGGGCTGCCAGGTTGGGCATGAATCGGACGACCTCTTCTGTGCCCAGGTTCTCTGTCAGGGTTTCCAGGCTTACCCCTGCAGCAATGCTGATCCATCTCTTCTGCCTCGATCCCGCTTTTCGCAAGGCTGGGTAGAGGGAGGGCAACACTTGGGGTTTCACCGCGAGAAGAAGCAGGTCGTGACCCTGGACAAGCTCTTCCATCGAGGTGACAGGGGTGCACCCTGCAAGATCTGCAAGCTTTTTCGTGTCAGGATCAAAGACGCTTACCTGCCACTCCTTCTCTGACAAGAGAGCTAAGGCTATTGCCCCTCCCATGTTTCCCGCTCCGATGATTCCGATCTTCTTCATGTTGCTTCTCCCCAGGTGAGTCTATGTAGGGTCCCATTCTGTAAGAGGGACGGAAAGTTTTGCTGTCGCATGTATTCATATGCCGCTATGGCAACTGAATTGGAGAGGTTGAGACTTCTCGCCTCTTCAAGCATAGGGATGCGCACGCAACTCGCCTCGTGTCCGACCAGGATATGCTCGCTGATGCCCCGGCTCTCCTTGCCGAAGATCAGGTAGGTGTCACTGGGGGGATACGGTATTTCGCTGTAGAGCTGGTGGGCCTTGGTGGTAAAGAAAACCAGATTTTCATCCTTATGTTCTTGCAGGAAGGAGTCTATGCTTGGGTGCTCGATGAGGGTAAGCAGGTGCCAGTAGTCCAGACCTGCCCGCTTGAGGTGTTTCTCATCCAGGGAGTACCCCAAGGGATGCACAAGGTGAAGAATCGCACCAATGGCAGCACACGTTCTGGCAATATTGCCGGTGTTTTGTGGTATTTCTGGTTCAAACAGTACAATATGTAGGGCCATGGGCACTTCCTTATGCTAGCAAATCTACCACTTAAGACAAATCCGTACAAGCTCTCACAACCTGTGCCCTGCCCAATTGCGCAAGCTTGAACTGGGCCCGATTATGTTCTAGACTGGCGAAGGTGTTGAGGAGGAGCTATGCTTGAGGTAGTGAAGGCGTTGTTGTTGGGCATTGTGCAAGGAATTACGGAGTGGCTTCCCATAAGCTCGACGGGACACCTTCTCCTGCTTGATGAGATGCTAGTCCTCTCCATGGGACCCAATGCCAAAGAGTTGTTCATGGTCATCATCCAGCTCGCTTCCATCCTGGCTGTCATCATCCTCTACTTTTCCCTGCTCAATCCCTTTTCTCCCAAAAAGGACAAGGCTGAAAAGTCCAATACCTGGATCCTCTGGGCCAAGGTGCTGGTAGCCACCATCCCGGCAGGCATTGCCGGATTCCTCCTCGATGATCTGATGGATACCTACCTCTACAAGTGGCAGGTGATAGTGGTTGCCCTCGCTGTGTACGGGTTTGTGTATGTGGTATTGGAGAAGAAGGGAAGAGGAACAAGAGCTCCAAGGATAACAAGTCTGGATGCGCTCTCTTTCAAGGATGCTGCGTCGATGGGACTTTTCCAGATGCTGGCCCTGGTTCCCGGTACCAGCCGCTCAGGGTCAACCATCCTCGGGGGCATACTCTTTGGGATCGAAAGGAGCATAGCCGCCCAATTCTCCTTCTTCATGGCAATCCCTGTCATGGCAGGAGCCTCCCTGCTGAAACTGCTGAAGCTGGGATTCTTCTATACCAGGGAGGAGTACCTGCTTATTGCCGTGGCATTCACCGCTTCTTTCCTTGTCTCCCTGGTCTGCATAAAGGGCTTGGTCGCCTATGTGCGCAAGCATGACTTTTCCATCTTCGGGTTCTACAGGATTGCACTTTCTGTAGTCGTCACCATCTATTTCCTCTCAACAGGACGGTAATATGGCACTATTGATCATCATCTATGTCTCGTTTATCAGTCTGGGGCTTCCTGATGCAGTGCTTGGCAGTGCATGGCCTGTGATGCATGTGGACCTTGGCCTCCCCCTGTGGAGTGCCGGTCTCATAGCGGCAACGACCAGCTTGGGTACTGTTATCTCCGCCCTGCTCAGCACCAAGGTCATAGCACGGTTTGGTACAGGCAAAGTGACGCTGGTCAGTGTCCTGATGACGGCCCTCGCTCTGTTGGGCTTCTCCATCTCTCACCATATTGCCCTATTGCTCCTCTTTGCCCTTCCCTTGGGCCTGGGAGCAGGCTCTGTCGATACGGCACTGAACAACTATGTTGCCCTGCACTACAAGGCGAGGCATATGAGTTGGCTGCACAGCTTCTGGGGTGTTGGTGCTAGCCTAGGTCCTGCCATTGTCGCTCTCACCCTCTCCTTGGGCTTCAGCTATAGGGGAGGCTACCGATCGATAGGGGCTCTGCAGATATTCTTGGTCCTTATCCTTGCATTCTCACTTCGTCAGTGGAAAGACCAGCAGGTAACCGAAATAGGAGAACAGCCTCAGGGCAACAGGCAGGCCCTGAAGATCAAGGGAGTCCCTTTCGCCCTGCTGACCTTCTTCCTGTACTGCGCCCTTGAGATTGCTACAGGCCTTTGGGCAACAACGTATCTGGTACAGGTAAAGGGGCTCGATCCGACGAAAGCCGCCCTATGGGGAGGCCTTTACTATATGGGAATCACGGTAGGGAGGATGGCCAGTGGCTTCATCACCTTTCGGGTCTCCAATACCCAGATGACCTTTGGTGGCTTGGCCCTCTGCTTTGCAAGCCTGTTCCTGTTCCTTTCCCCCAATGCCAATGTGGCAGGCTTCGCCCTGGTATTGTTGGGCTTGGGAAGTGCTCCCATCTTTCCCAGCATGATCCACGAGACCCCGAGGCGATTCGGCGTAGGGGCAAGTCAGGCTATCATAGGACTTCAGATGGCGACTGCCTACATAGGCAACACGGTCATGCCCCCCGTTGTGGGTGCTCTGGCATCAACGGTCGGCCTTATCTGGCTTCCCGTTCTGCAGGCCTTTCTGGTTGTGGGGATGATGGGAAGTGTGTTTCGCCTGACGCTTTTGGACAAGAAGAAAAACCTCTAGGGAAAGAGACTATTGAGGCTCACCACATCCGGACGAACCAAATCATCACTACGCAGATTGCAAGCAGTGGATGGTGCTTGTCCTGGGGATTTCCGTTGCAGAACGGGAATTTGTTGCTATATGAGCCCTTGGTCCTGAAGGAAAGGCAATTTCCCCAAAAAAAGAAATCCACGCTTTGCAAAGCTTGGTATATCACAATCATAATGGTATGCTAGAGACAAACTTGGGCCTCCTTCTTTCAAAAGGGACAAGTGGATCTTTTTGTAATGTTGGCCTTTGTGTGTATGAGGAACCAGTATGATACCATATCTAATCATTCTCTTCATTGTCGTCGCTATTCTCTTTGGCTCAACAGCTGCAGGATTCCTTGCCCTGCGGGTTGTCCTTTGGATAGTGGTGATCCTTGCTGTCCTCTCTTTCTTTGGGGTTGGATTCTTCTATATCAGGACTCCTTCCGGAGTTGCTTCACTACCAACTATAGCAACGTATTTGCTAGCCTAGCCTGCAACACTGGCTACCCATCTATTGCAGGAATCTAGCCTTTCAATACAATCGGAAACGACTTGTATGGTTTCTGGGGATTTTGCATTGTCTTTGTAATGTAGGCATACAGCCGACTTCATCTGTCATGGATATGCTAGCAGTCGCTCCCTTTCTCCTCTTCCAGATTCGTTGCCTTGAACACCTGCTGGCCCTTCTTCTGCATCTTGAGGATGACCTTCTCCAGCTCCCTGCGCTTCTGGAAGGGATCTTCGAACAGTTCCTCCTGCAAGGGCCTGTCCCCATCATAGAGCTGGTAGAGCCCTACTCCGATAAGTCTCACGCTCATGCCCTCATGCCACTTCTGGTAGAGCAGTTGCTTTGCATAGGAGTATATCTGTTCGGCACTATAGATATTTGCCTTCGGGGTGATCTGGGCGCTGTAGGTGGTGAAGTCAGGTGCCCTGACCTTGATGCCGATGGTCCTTCCTATCTGCTTCTCATCCAGGGCACGGAACATCACCTCATGGCTCATCTGCAACAGGTTCTGTTCCAATACCAAGGCGGTATGTACATCCTCGGGAAAGGTTGTCTCAGTTGAGATGGAGTGTGTCTTGGCTACGCTGGTGAAAATTCCCGGGTCGATGCCCCTGCATGCATGGTAGAGAAACCTACCCATGGAGTTGCCGAAGATGGACTGCAGTGAGAGTAGCGAGTACTGGCGAAGTTCAGCTGTGGTGGTTATATGCTTTCTTGCCAGCAGGTCCTGGGTGACCTTGCCCACACCCCACAGCTTCTTCAGTCCCACCGCATCAATGAAGTCCTCCTCCCGTCCTGGGGAGACCCTGCACAACCCGTCAGGCTTGTCATAGTCGCTTGCCATTTTTGCAATGAAGTGAGAAGGCCCGATTCCCACTGATATGGTCAGCCCTGTCTCTTCCTTCACCTTCTGCTTGAGCAGGATAGCTGCCTGCCTGGGCAGGCCATAGAGGCGCCTTGTCCCGCTCATGTCAAGAAATGCCTCGTCGATGGAGAGCTGCTGGACAGAAGGGCTGAAGGAACGCAGGGTATCCATAACACTCTTGCTGACCTGGCTATAACGGTGCATATTGGGCTTCACTACTATGACAGAAGGGCAGAGCTGCAGGGCACGACTCATAGGCATAGCCGAGTGAATGCCGTACTTGCGCGCCTCATAGGAAGCGGTAGCCACAACGCTTCTTGGACCCAAGCCCCCTATGACCAGAGCCTTGCCTACCAGGGATGGATTGTCATGCTGTTCGATAGCGGCATAGAAGGCGTCCATGTCCACATGAAAGATTACCTGTTCCACCTCAGGCCTCCGGGGGTCGGTAGGTGCGTAGTGTTTCCTCCCGCTTTCGCCTCAAGGCACCTTCGATGAGCATCTTTAGAACCTCTTCCATTGAATATCCTGCATGTCCCATAAGGGTGGGGTAGTGGCTCTTGCTGGTCATCCCGGGGGATGTGTTGATCTCATTCAAGTAGATACTCTCTCCGGAGACAAAGAAATCGATGCGTGCATATCCCTCCGCCCCGATGGCTCTGAAGGCTTGTTTTGCATACATTCTGATCTGCTCTTCAATTTCTTCAGGATAGAGGGATGGCAGTTGTAGGTAGGCACTGTCTACCTGGGTGTACTTGTATGCATAGCTGAGGAAATGGTTGGTCTGCTTGCCCGGGTCCACCACCAGGGCAGGACCTGCTACTATAAGATTTCCCTTTTCCGTTTCCAGCACGGCACATTCGAGTTCATCCATGGGCCCAACGAGTGTTTGCACCAATACAGATCCGCTGTGCCTCCTGGCTTCCAGGACAGCTTGCCTGAGGGAGAGACCATCAGGGGTGCGTAGGGCGGTCACCCCCAGTGAGGAGCCGCTGTCCTCCGGCTTGATGAAGAGAGAAGGCCCCAACTTTTTTTGCAGTATCCTGCAGGCTTCAGCCCATCGCTCGATTCCAGTCTGTGCTTGGAGAGGCTTGTCAGGTGGCTGGATAGTAGTGTTGCTACTGGTGCAATCACTCCTTTTCCCCTTTGCTCCAGTCCCAGCAAAAGTGGTGTTTTGCATAGCAAACCAGCAAGGAGGGGTCCCTTGCTCTCCTTCCATCCACTTGACAGCATGGCTATGCAGGATCTGGGACGGGACGGTAGGGATGCCCTCCAAGGCAAACAGCCTAGACGCAATGTCCTTATGCATCCCTATGGCACTGGGGAGGGTGGAGCATCCACACAAGGGGAGGTTTGCCAACATGCACAGTCCCTGTAGGTTGCCATCCTCCCCCCCAAATCCATGCGTCACGGCAAAGGCTGCATCCAAGGGAAGCTTCTCCTTGCCACAGAAGATGCCTTCCCCCGGGACAATGGTGAGGGGAGAGTCGGTTCTTATAGCTCTCTCTATGGGCATCTGTTGAGTCGCTGCGTTGCTGTCATCCAACTTCAGGTCTCTGCTATTCCCTGTATTTCCAGCAGTTTGCATGGTTGTGCCTTTGCCATGTATCGGGTCTTGTCTTTTCCTGTCCCTCCGATTCTGCCAGAACCATCTCCCTTCGAGGGTGATGGCTATCAGATAGACAGTATGCCCTAGGTTGCATAGTGGTGGGTATACGCCCTTGGCACTGTTGATGGAGACCTCGTGTTCCCCAGATCGTCCTCCATAGATAAGGGCAATGTTCATAGCAGTTCCCTCTCTTTCATCTGAAGAAGGACTCGCACCGTCTCCTCCTCATTCCAGGGCCGTTTGCCCTCCCTGTCTTCAATGGTCGTCTCATGGCCCTTGCCCAGGAAGAGCAGGGTGTCTGCCTCTTGTGCTAGTTCAAAGGCCCTTTGTATTGCTTCTGTTCGGTCTGCAAGCTCTTCAATGATACAGCAGGAGGTTTCCATTTGGGAACGAAGGTCCTTGAAGATGGCGCTGTTGGACTCGTTTCTCGGATCTTCCTCGGTGAGGATGATCCTATCGGCATAGCGGGAGGCAATGGTTCCCATCCCCGATCGTTTTGTGGTGTCCCTCTCTCCTGCAGAGCCAAAGACTGCTATGATCTTTCCCTTTCCTGCTGTTGCCTTCATATGGGAGAAGAGCTGCTCATAGGCATCGGCAGTATGGGCAAAGTCTATGATGAGCCGAAGCTTGAGATTGTTCTCTATGCTAATCATTCTCCCTGCAACAGGCTCTAGCTTTGCCAGGAGGGGCAGCAGCCCCTCTGGCTTCTCCTGCAACACAAGTGAAGATGCTAGCAGGGCGAGCATCGCATTGCTTGCCAAGCAGGGAAGTGCAAGCTTTGTCTGTATTGCCAACTCTTTGCATTGCACCTCTACCCGATGCTCATCATCTACGGTTGTCGTGAAGGGAAGGGTCTTTTCAAGGAGGTATGCATAGCTGAAGGGAGGCAGTTCTGCGAGGAACTTCGCCCTGTAGGGGTTTGCCCTGGTGGTAAGGAAGACCCCTCCGGGCTGCAATGATCTCACCAGGTTGCATTTTGCCGCCACATAGGCCTCCTGGCTCTTGTGAAACTCCAGATGTTCGCTGCTGATGGTCGTCACCAGGGCAAGGGCGAATTCGATGGTGGCAAGCCTGTCGTATTCGCAGCTGAGCGCATGGCTGGTACACTCCAGGATGACGTGAGTCAGACCATGTTCCTTGCAACGGGACAGGAAGGCCTGCAACTGGTCAGCTTCTGGGGTGCTCTGACGGTAAGGGGAGGGGATCTTGCCTGTCCCGTCATCCATGCTGATCGTGCCCAACAGGCCGACCCTACATCCCCTTGTTTGCAGCATCTGGTAGAGATAGTCGCATGTAGTGCTCTTGCCATCGGTACCGGTGACTCCGATGACCTCCAGGCTTCTGCTTGGCCAGTTGTAGAAGGCAGCGCACATGCGGGAGAAGAGGGGACGGGGTGTTTGGGTGACATAGTAGAGGATATGGCCCTGTTTCTTGGCTACTTCACGCGTGCTGAAGATGCATACTGCGCCCCGGGCGATAGCCTCGTCAATAAAGAGGTCCCCGTGTGTATGGAGGCCGGGAAAGGCAAAGAAAATACTTGCTTCACAACACTCCCTGGAGTTATGGCAAATTTTTTTGATGACTTGAGTGTGAGCAAGATGGGGTTCCTCGATGCCTACAGCGTTCAACAGACCCAACAGCGTATTCATGCAGATATCGTAACAGGGAAGGTTGGCCCTTGCAACTGCTAGTGGAGTTGTGTTGCATTTTTTGCTATGCTGTTGGTAATCGCTTGAGCCCATGCTATAACAGTATCCAGGGCAAGCATTGTGTTTGGCCTCTGGATAGCAGGAGTCGAATATCTAGTATATCTGTAAGGGGGATGCATGAAACGAATCGTACTTGTTCTACTATGCATGACACTTGCGATTCCCGCCCTGGTTTTTGCAGCCCCCGTACGGCCTTTTATCCAGACCGAAAGAGGTACTATAGCGATGGGCTCTGCAGGAGTCGCCCTTTCGGCCTCGCCTTCATCCTTCTTCTATAATCCCGCCTTGCTCTATGCCAGCATCCGTGAAAAGGGGTTCTTTTCCCTCAGTGGTAGTTACAACGATTCGATACGCCCTGCAAACTTCCGAAACAATGTGCAGAATCCCCTGATGGAGAATCCCTTCACCCACCTGAGTATCTCATTCAGTGGGAGAAATGTAGCACTTACCCTGCAGAACCAGGTTTCGTTGAATGAGCGAAATACGCTCAGCGACGTGACTCGCTTTCGCGGACGGAACCACACCCTGTTGCAACTCGACTGGGCGACAGGACGCTCTTTCTTTGCCTTTGGCCTGAACGTGAAGGCTCTTGCAGTTTCAGAACGTAATCCGATTGATATACGTCATGACCGTATCCTGGCGGACTTTGTTGTCGAAACCTCCCTAGGGGTGTTCGAGACAGTGGAAAGTGAAGCCTTCATCTCGGTGGGGTTCGGACTATTGCTTGACTATGACTGGTTCAAGATGGGAATCGCCAGTGATACCTTTGCCTTCGCCAAGGGCAGTGATCCTTTGCAGATCAGCGCCGATGAGATTCTGAAGACATTGGACTGGGGCTTCTCTTTCAGCTCTCCCACGTATGACTCGAACAACCTCCTGCACCTGTTCAAGGTACAGGCAGCCCTGGACTTTGTTGACCTGGGATCAGAGGAGAAGCGCGAGCTGCGCACAGGCTTCGATCTCAAGCTCCAGTTGTTGCCTACCTGGTCAGTCAGCTTGAAAAACGGATATCGGGAGAAGAAGGCCCTCCCCAGTGACCTGTTGCGCTTCGATTTTACCCAGGGTACCCACACCCTGGGCTTGAGTGCCCAGCTTGGTGCCTTTACCCTGGATGTTGCCTGTGAGATCCCCATAGACTGGTATCGGGGAAAAACAGATGACGACAGCACTGTGGAAGCGTTCCTTGCGATCAGCTTTTCCCTGTAGGGGCCTTTCATGGGTCATTTGGGAACAAAACTGCAATTTGCCATACTTGACACTCCAAAGGGTGAGCTATATAGTCAAACGGTAGATTGTTGTAACCGTAAGGAGTAAAGTATATGTCCAAAGCACATAGAGGTAGTGGTATCCGCGATGAATTTAACCATGGACGGGGCACTTGCCCGGTCTGCAAGCGAACCGAAGTAAAGGTTCTGTATGAAGCCACCGTTGAAGGTGAGAAGGCAAAAGTTTGCAAAGCATGCAATGCCAACATCAAGGCTGCTGCAGCGAAATAACCGTGTAGAGTTTGTATGTGAGACTGTCCTTGTTGGCAGTCTTTTTTTTCCTTTTTAGACAAAGGGGCAAGGGTGAATTTTTCAGGACAAAAGGTGTTCTTCGTAGGCATGAAAGGGACAGGTATGGCCTCACTGGCAATCCTGCTCAAAGCCTCTGGCGCCCAAGTCACAGGCTGTGATAGAGGAGAAACGTTCACCACCGATGAGCTTCTGGCCTCCCATGGTGTCGTTGTACATGAGGGGTTTTCGTCTTCGCTCCTTGATCGTGATGTTGATGTGGTCATCCACAGCACAGCATATAAGAGCTCAATGCCCATCCTACTCAAGGCTGCAAGTTCAGGCTTGCCTCTCTATTCCTATCCCCAGTTCCTCTCGTACCTCTCCACCTTGAGTGATAGCTATGCTGTTGCCGGAACCCATGGCAAGACCAGCACGGTAGCTCTTGCCTCATACCTGCTCTCTAGCGGAACGCTTGCAGATTTTCCCTTTTACAGTATCTTCGGCTCAGCAGTCAAAGGCCTTCCCCTGCCCTTCTACCAAGGCAGTGAAAAGGCTCTGTTTGAAGCGTGTGAATACCAGGACCACTTTCTCTCCTATCATCTGAGAGGAGCTCTGGTAACCAACATCGAGCTGGACCATCCGGATTATTTTTCTTCAGTTCAGGATGTGCAGAAGAGCTTTCAAACGTTTGTAGACAACCTTGCCCCCGGTGGTTTTCTCATCTGCTGCAGTGACGACAAGGGTTCTAGGAACCTCGCATCCTATGCGAGAAAAGAGAGGAGCGACCTTACTGTCATGACCTATGGCTTTGATGATACTGGTCCGTTTCGTATCATCAAGAAAAGCTACGAGGATACGTACACCCTCTCCTGTCTCGATAGCTTCAGCTTCCCCCTTTCTGTGCAGGAGCGCCCACTGGTCGGCAATCAGATAGGATCGGTAGTCCTTGCCATAGCCATGATCCTGGATAGGGAGAACCCCAAGCTCTATCTGGAAAGCAACACCCTGATAACCGCTGAGATAATCCCAACCCTAGCTGGTATGCTCAGCAAGAAGCTCTTCTCATTCCCCGGAGTGGTAGGGCGGTGTGAGGTGATGAAGCAGGAGGGTGGGGTGGTGTATCTTGATGACTATGCCCATCATCCCACAGAGATCGTGACGGTCTTGGGTGAAGTCCATGCTCGGTATCCCAATAGACCCATCCTTGTCATTTTCTCACCCCATACTGCCAGCAGGACCAAGACCTTCCTCAAGGACTTTGTCCTTGCCCTCGCTCTGGCAGACCGTCTGATCATACAAGGCTGCTATGCATCAGCGAGGGACGACAACAAAGATGAAGGGGGAGAGGATATGGGGAAGGTTCTCGCCCATGCAGTTAGTGAGAGGATCATGAGGAGCACGCGTTGCCGCCTTCAGGCAAGTGTATATGCCCAGGGCGATGAAGAGGCTGTTGCAATCGCGTCGAGTTGGTTGCAACCCCAGGATTTGTGTATTACGATGGGTGCTGGCAACAACCGAGCCCTTAGTGAGCGGATAGCTCAGGCAAGAAGGAGTCTTTGATGAAAAGCATGACCGGCTATGGATCGGCAGAAGAGCAAAACGAGACGTTTCACCTCTCTGTTGAACTGAAGTCCTACAACAGCAGATATCTGGATATCAACCATAATATTCCCTTCTATCTCGCACCCTTTGAGATCGAGATAGATGAAAAACTCAAGAAGGTCGCCACCCGAGGTCACATTGAGGTGAACATCCGGATCAAGACACTCGCCTCCGATATGGAGATTGTGGTGGACAAGCTTGCCGTCAAGCGCTATGCCGAGGCTTTCTCCCAGATAGCCGCCCTCAGCGGCAAGGCACTGAAGCCTGAACTCTCTGATTTTATCGGTAGCGAAGGGGTACTTACCAGTGTCAGGCAGAGCGACAGCGAAATCTATCGAGACACTCTCTTCTCAACCCTCGGTTCTGCCTTGGTCCAGTTTGCCCAGAGTAAGGAGCGTGAGGGGTCCCACACGAAAGCGGACCTGAAGAGGATGGGCGAGATAGTGAGTGATGGCCTCTCCATCATAGCTTCGCATGCGACTGAGCTGGAGGACCTGGTAAAGACCAATTTGCGCTCTCGTTTTGATGAGATGCTCGCGGACCAGAACTATGAGGAGAACAGGATCCTCGCCGAAGTTGCTGTCATGCTGATCAAGTATTCGGTCAATGAGGAGATACAGCGTTTGGATGTTCACCTGAAGGAGTTCTTCAACCTCCTCGAGCTGGATGAACCTGTCGGCAAGCGCTTGGATTTCCTTTGCCAGGAGATGCATAGGGAGATCAACACCATTGGAAGCAAAAGCCAGATGGTGGAGATGAATCTCCAGGTAGTCCGCATGAAGGACGGCCTGGAAAACATACGCGAACAGATTCGCAACATTGAGTAGGGGCGGATTGTGCGTATAGCCATCAGTGGAAAAAGTGGGTGTGGAAACACCACCGTAAGTAAAATGGTTGCCCAAGCCTTGGGCTTTGTCATGATCAACTTCACCTTTCGCTCTCTTGCAGAAGAGAAGGGCATTGAGTTCTGGGAACTGTGCAAGCTAGCCGAACAGAGTGATGCGTATGACCTTGAGGTCGACCGCCGTCAGGTTGAGATGGCTCTCGCTGTCGAGGATTGTGTCCTAGGCAGCCGCCTGGCCATCTGGATGCTCAAGGAAGCTGACCTGAAGGTCTACCTCACCGCTACAACAGAGGAGAGGGCAAGCAGGGTGCTCAAGCGTGAAGGGGGTACCTACTCCGAACGTCTTGCGCAAACGGTAAAAAGGGACAAGAATGACAGTGCCCGCTACGATCGTCTCTATGGTATCAACAACAGTGATACCTCCGTCGCAGATATGGTCATCGATACCACCACCTTACAACCCGAGGATGTGGCGGCCATGATACTCGCCGAAGTCAGGAAGAACCTTTAGAAAGGAGTTGCATGAAAAAGCCCATACTTTTCCTTGTATCGTGTACCCTTGTGCTCTCCTTATTGCCCTCAGCCCCGTATGTTGGCATCAGTCAGTCTCCCCTCTCCACCTCTGTGGATGTGGGCTTCCTTACCAGGTCCGTAGACCAGAGCTTCTCCCTGTCTCTTCCGCTATTGGGAGCTTTGGAGAGTGGGGATGACCCGTTTGGCTATCCTGTGGCAAGCATGAACATCTTGCTCAAGAAAAAGATTGGCACTACCCTGGCCGTTGGAGTAGGGCCCACCTTACGGATGGGCTGGGAGTACCAGAAGGCGTTGTGTTTGCAGGCAGGTCTCTTGTTGCAGCTCTCCCTGGAGGCGCCGGGAGTGAGGGATATCCTGTATTGTGAACTTGGCTATCTGCCAAAAGGTTGGAAATGGCTAGAAGGTCCCGCTTCTTCGACATTGCTTGAGGAGGGGATCGGACAATTTGTGCGATTTGGGTACAGGCGCGCTTTTTGAGTGCTGTACATTCCTGGTATTATTCATTATAGTAATAAAGTTGTATTATCTAGTAGAAGGAGAATCGATAGTGAGCATTCCATTGGACACCCTAATTGATTATGAAGAAAATATTTATGAGATTACCTGTGTAGCCATCAAAGAGGCTATCATCTTGAGTAATCCAGGTTGTGGTGGTCAGGAGATTGAGGAGAACAATGGTAAAATTGTTAGCGAAGTACTCAGAAGAGCCCTTAACGGTGAGATCCACTTCGAAGCCCCAGACCTGCTCTAATCCTTTTGAATCTGTGATTTTCCTATTCGGCCCCACAGGTGTAGGAAAAACAGAACTTCTCATGGATCTCGATCCCGAGAAGTATGCAGTGGTCAATGCCGACTCCATCCAAGTGTACCGACACTTGGATATAGGATCGGCCAAGGCCAGTTTAGAAACCCTCCAAGCCATTCCCCACTACCTTATCGACGTATTCGACCCCTGGCAGCAGTTTAGTGTAGGGGATTTTGTCACGTACGCAGACCAGGCATGCTCTGAGATTCATGCACAAGGGAAAATTCCTGTGCTCAGCGGGGGGACTGCCTTCTATTTCAAGCATTTTTATTTTGGTCTGGCTGAAGCACCTCCCAGTGATGAGAGGGTGCGCCTACGTCTTGCCGCACTGATCGCAGAACAGGGGAATGCCTGGGCATATGAGCGTCTTTCTCAGGTTGACCCAACCTCCGCTAAAAGGATCCACCCCTCCGACATGTATCGTGTCAGCCGGGCATTGGAGGTCTATGAGGGGTCCGGTAGACCGCTGAGCAGCTATAGCATCCCCTCTGTTCCCCGCAAGGGGATGAAACCTCTGGTCATAGGACTCTGGCGCGAAGGCGATGAGCTGAAGCAGCGCATAAGGCTGAGGGTTGAACAGATGTTCTCTGAGGGGTTGGTTGATGAGATCCGCCACCTTATCGATATGGGAGCTCAGGAGAGCTGGCCGGGCCTACAGGGCATCGGCTACAAGGAGTTCTTCCAGGCAAGAAGGAGTGGCGAAGCCTCACGAACCATGATAGCAGAGCAGATAGAACGCAACAGCCGCTCGTATGCAAAGCGGCAGATGACGTTCTTCAAGAGCTTTGCCGATGTCACATGGATGAACCCAAGGGAGAAGGGAGCTATCCTTGCCCTTATTGAGGCATACCGATAGATCGGCTCTCTTTCTTGTAGGTTGGGATCCTCAGGTCCTCCAGCCTGCGTAGGGTCTTGTTGGTCAGTGAGGTGATCTCAAGCCAGCCACGCTTGTTGAGCCCGATGCCAAAGTGCTGTACCTGCTCATACCTGAATATGACTATTTCCCCCTCGTTCACCATCGTCTCTTCCTGATCCTCGAAATAGGGGTAGGGGGAGTAGAGTATGCTTGTCACCTCATAGTTCTGGCTATCGATGGCCCTCACCCTGACATCAGAGACACCATAGAGGAAGGTTCCTTCCAAGAGATCTGGCTTGCCTTGCGCAATCCAGGTGTTGGGGTCGATCTGGGTGGTTATGCCTTCATAGGCCTGGCGTGTCTGGCGAGAGACAAAGAGGTTGGTCACCTCCATGGCAGCAGGGTTTTTCACCTTCTTTGCAAGCGATGCCTCCATCTTCTGCAGGTCGAGCTCATTCTGGCTGGCGTAATACTCCTGGATAACCTCTTCAGCTGCCATTCCTGCTGTATAGGGAGGGGCCAGGGCGTCCTTGATCCTCCCTGTGGTAAACCAGACCACCAGCGTGACAGCAACGGTTATGCTGATGATGATCCACCCCTTCTTTCTCCAGAAGATGCTTCTCTCTGATCGTTTTTTCTGATTTTCCAGAAACAGTGCGCTTGAGGGAACTTCTCTCATCTCCTCATAGGTTGGTGCTTCTTCGCGGTTCTCAAGGTTCCACTGCAGAGTTTCAGCTGCTTGAAAGAACCATGCCAATGCCTTCTGGCTCTCCATGTTGCCGCTTGCCTCGCGTTGCTTGGAGAGGCTGAGCCGTAGGGTGCTGTCGATGAAGAGGGTGGTCTTTTGGTCCAGGGACAAGGGCAGCAAGCTGAGGGGAAGGGCCCTGAACCCATCTTCCCTGGTTTCCGGTGCCCCAAAGGGGGGGAATCCTGCAGCGGCAAAATAGAGCAGTTGGACCATCTGGTCACAGAGGGCGAACGGGGTGTGCAGGCCATGGTGTACCCATGCAGAACTCATGCTGTAGCGCACGCTCTCTTCTGCACAAGAGGAAAAGAGGTCAGCCAAATCCTGCGGGAGGATAAGGAAGCCACCCTCCTCAAGGCCCCACACCCTCCATAGGGGGAGCGTATTGCTGGAAAGGTCGAGAAACTTGGCAGGAAGGGTTGAGAGTGCTTGGGCAAGAGAGGTGACCAGGGAAAGGGCATCTTTTCGCTTCGTCGTTGCAATGTCGGTGATGGGAAACAGGTCTATGCTCTCAAAGTAGAGACATCGCTTCTCCCTAGCCACAGATAACCCCTCCCAGTACCACTGTTTGGGTGTTTCTCCCTTCTTGAGAATATATCCAGGGGCTTTCTGTCCTTGCAACAGATAGGAGGGAAGGTCTACTTCCGATGGTCCGATGACCATGCAGGTATAGGATTTCTGTTCGATGACAGACGTGAATATCTCAGGGGAAACAACCATCTCAGACCTCTTTCCTTTTTGCGCTGGCATGCCAGACAATCCGTTCTTTTGTGATGAATTCTTGGGGAAGCGTTTCAAAGGCTTGCCCTTCTGTGGAGAATAGGGTGAAATCCCACCCATTCATTCCCCAGCTTTGATACCGCAAGGCTTCAAAGGCTGCAATTGAACAACTGGAAATCTGTTTGGAGCGCAGGCTATCCAGCAATGGCTCTCCCTGCTCCAACAGCGAGACAAGGGTCCTTGCATGTTTTGTTGCCAGGGCTGAGGGTAGTATCGCATTGAGGTTTGCAGAGACCACAAACACCGTCTCAGGGACCAGGGCAACTATCTTCTCCAGTATTGAGGCATAGGTTCGGCACTGCTGTGCATCACAGGTATGGGTAAGCAGGGGTAATACGGCAACATCCTTGCAGTATGCATCGACCAGGGGAAGAGTCAGTTCGACTGCGCTCTCCTCCACAAAGTAGGAGTGTTCGGCCTTGATCGCGTCGGGAAACATTGCGAGCAGGGTCTGCCTCAGCTCGGTCGCATACCTGATGGTGGTATGAGGGAGCCTGATGCCATCTCCTGTCGGGACAAAAAGGAAGTGGGGATTGTCGATATCCAGGGCCTCCTGGTGCAGGGGTGCCAGGATTACCACCAGCTTTGGCTTCAGCCCTGTCACAGAGGAAAAACTCCGGTGCAGCAGGTCCAGGACCACAGCATAGCTTGCATGGGGAGAGAGTATCGCACAGGGCAGGCTTGTCAACGTATTCCCCTCAGGGTAGCGGTCTTGCCTTTTTGCACTCTGGAGAGCGAGCTTGCCAGGGTCACCTGGATAGAATATGGTGTGATGTTCACTTGTGTGCATCTTCATCCTCCAAAAGTAGTCTTGCAAGGCGCCCTTCGTCCAGTGTTACCGAGAGGTTTTTCTCCTGGGTGGGTATGACCAGCCCTGTTTTGCCTTTCTTTGGACGCCTGAGGTGCTTTACCTGAGTGTAGTAGAGGTCTGCCTTCCCCTGACTCTTCGCCTTGCTGAAGACAAGGGCAAGGTTTGCCGCGTCGAGCAACACATCCAGGGGGACACTCTTATCCCTCTGGTACTTGATGAAGACATAGCCTCCTGGGGTGTCCCGTGTATGCATCCAGTAGTCATTGCCCCGTACGTAGTGGCGTAGCAATGCATCATTTTCCTTGGCATTGCGTCCCACCAGGAGGGTGTACTGTCCGCTTTGGATAGTGAGCCCCGGTGTTTTCACCTTGGTGGGCTTGTCGGCGGTCTCTGCTCCCAATTCTCGTTTCAGGATGCGTATATCCCTCGTTTCGTTGTCACTGGGGGTGAGCAACCTGGCATACTTTGCAACAGCATCAGAGAGCTCTTGCTGGACCTTCACAAACTCCTCTTTGGCGTTCTCGAAGGTTCCTTTCGCCCTCTGGTAGCGATCATACTGGCTCTGTATCTGCTCGCTGGGACGAAGATTTGCCTTGAGTGGGATGGTAAGATTCTCTCCACTTTGCCAGTCCTCAACTGTAAGGGAGGTTGCACCTTCTTCTATCAGATGAGAGTTGGCACTCAGCAGGTCGCCCATCTTCTTGAACTGTGCATAGTGTCCACTCTCCTGCATCTTGCGTTCAAGCGATGAGGAGGTAGCCTCTAGTTGCTGTATCTCCCTGTCCCGCTTGCGTCGGATCTTGAGCAACAGCTCCTCAAGGGTCTCCTTGTTGCTCGCATGTCCGTACTCCTCTTCTATCTGACGATTGAAGGAACCTTCCTTGCGCTCGCGGACGGCAAACTTGAGCTCGTCATCCTCTTTCACTTGTGGTGGTATAAAGGTGGCTCCGCTTCTTTCTCCCCTCCCCGGGCGACGGTAGAGCAGGTCCAGGATGGTACTCTGCTCATCGGTGATGAAGATGTTAGCACCCGGTCCGCTGTAGAAGCGCAAATGGAGGAAGAGCATGCGTCCATGATTGTCCAAATCAAGGGTTATCATTCGGTCAAAGGGAGTCTGCCCCACCTTGACGATCTTTGCCCCCTCCAGATTGGAACGGCAGAATTGGATGAAGCGTTGGAGCTTAACTGTCTTTCCCATCTGCTGGACTGCAATGGGGGCTGTCGCCATATGCAGGCGGCTATAGGGGGTTCCTATCTCGGTGTACAGCGTCCAACGCCCATGGCTGGGATGGTAGAGGTACCAGCTCAGCGAATGGAAGTCGTGTTGCACCACTGACTGCAGGGTGCTTCCCTCCAAGGGGAGTTCTTGTAGGATGAGCTGTAGTTCACGCCAGTTTAACGACATTATTTCTCCGTAGGGTATCGTACGCTGTTTTTACCCCTCCTGCAAGGTAGAATGAACCGCAGACAAGGATGGCAGAGCCTTTCGGGGTGCTCTCCATGGCAATCTCCAACGCCTCCTGATTGTCACCTACCAGGCGGATGTCATACTCCTTGTCCCGCCCGGAAGCCAACAGGCGAAGCTTCTCTTCTATGAGATTGATGTCACTTTTCTTGAACGTCCCGGGTCTGGAGACGATGATGCGCCTGAAGTGGTCCAGGACCAAAGATCCCATATGGCTATGGTCCTTGTCCTCCAAGGCTCCGTAGATGATGGTGTTCCCTTCACAGGGGTAGAGCGAGGAGAAGGATTCGAGCAGGGCAGATAGCGAGTGTGCGGTATGGGCACCGTCGAGATATATGTCCGGGTTTTCGCCTATCTTTTGGAATCTGCCGGGAAGGGTGTTCTCTTCAAGCGCTGTGAGGGTATGATCGCCGAACAGTCCCAGCTTCCTGAGTACAAGCAGGGCGAGTGCACAGTTCTGGGCCTGTACCTTGCCCATCATGGAGAGGGAGAGGACCTCGTGGACCTTGTCCTTCCACCAGTATTCCACAATTTCCTTGCCTTCTGTTATCCTGTAGCTGTAGGTAAGCAGTTCATCGGAGAGTGTGGTTACCGCACTTTCCTGCTCTTTCGCCTCCTTGACGAAGACATCCATGACCTCAGGCTCCTGGTAGCCTATGAAGCAAGGTACTGCATGCTTGATGATCTTGCTTTTCTCATAGGCTATCTTAGCCAGCGTATCGCCGAGAATCTTGGTATGCTCAAGCTCTATAGGGCAGAGGACACACGCCTCAGGTCTTATGGTATTCGTTGCATCGAGCCTTCCTCCAAGGCCGGTCTCGATGACGGCCCACTGACATCCAGCGAGGGAGAAGAGCAGGTAGGCAAAGGAGGTGAAGAGTTCGAAGGTGGTGGGGTAGGTCTCTCCCCACTGGTCACTGAAGATGAAACCAGAGAGTCGCTCCTTCAGTTCATTGCCGGCTTTGACAAGGAGGCTTTCGGGAAAAAAGGTGCCACTCTGGGTAAAGCGCTCGCGGTAGTCCACCAGATGGGGTGAAACATAGAGCCCTGTCTTATATCCAAGGGAAGTGAGACCGCTTGCCAGGTATGAGGCAGTGGATCCCTTGCCCTTGGAACCGGCCAGGTGGATCTTCCTGAAGGTCCTTTCGGGGTTGCCGATATGGGAGAGGATCGCATGCATGCGATCCAGACGGTAGGTTCTGGTAGTGTAGTGGTCGGTCTGCTTTTCCAGGTTGGTAAAGCTCTCCATGTAGGTGACCACCTCTTGGAAAGAAGTAAACTGCATAGCTGTAAACACCTCGCGACAACTGTAATGGCATACGGTGGTTTGGTCAACGAGATGTGTGTTTGCTTATATCTCTATGACGAGCTCTTTTTCCCCATCTGGGGGCTTCACCGCTTCGGTGGTTGTATCGGTGCTGAGAATCCTGTCCATCTCATCAAGCACCCCTTGGGTCTCGTTTCCAAAGTCGAACATGGGCCTGAGACGGGCAAACAGGGGGCGCACGAAGTGCCTCAGCTGGCTCTTGTCCTTTTCCAGGGTGCTCTTGCTCTGTAGTGTAAGCACGGTGACCGCTGAGGGCGAGTAGTAGGTCCCTACCTCCTCAAAGCCGAATTTCTTGTAGAGCTTGATGGTCTTCAGGTCATCGGCGAATACATCTATGACGAGGTTTTCGACACCCTTGCTGCGGGCAAGCAGGAATACCAGGATGATGAGACCTATGGAGGCAGAGGTGTTTCTCATCTCAGGAAGGACAGCAAGGCGTATGATCTCGGAGCAGTTGCGTGATTGCAACACGGATTCTATGTCAAAGTATTCGCTGATGGGCAGGGGCCAGAAATGCTCACTGGTCATCAGCGAGACAGTTCCAACCGGATGGAGGCCCTTGAAGGCCAGGATATGCATTGCCTTCTCATCCTCCTGGCGGTGGATGGACTCTTCCAGGTACCCCTTCTCTCCGATCAGGACCTTTCTTTGGATAAAGAAGACATCATTCATTCCTGCCTGGTCATTGACCAGGGTGAATCGGATGGTGTCCCTCCTCTCATCGTTCACAGGGAAAATTGTGGTAAACTCCGTACCTACACCAATTTCACTTTTCACTCTGATTCGTCCTACCATCTTGTCTACTATGGTATAACAGTTGGAGAGTCCGAGGCCTGTGCCCGAACCCGGTGCTTTTGTAGTGAAGAAAGGGGTAAAGACCTGGTTGAGATCCTCCTCTGCAATACCGCACCCGGTATCAGCCACCTTGATGATGATCAGGTCGTCACTTTCCATGCAGGAAAGGGTGAGGATCCCGCTGCCATCCATGGCCTGGATAGCATTGACTATGAAGTTGAGAAAGAGTTGCTGCAGCTTGCTCTCATTTGCTTCCAGGTAGGGCAGGGCATGGTAATTGCGCCTGACCTCAATGTTTTGTGAGTCTATCCCCCGCAGGGCAAGCCTCAGGGAGAACTCCAGAATTCTCACCAGTTCCACAGACTGCTTTTCATCCTGTGCATCCTCTTCCTTGCGGGAGTAGATGGATAGTTCCTTGATGACATCGGCTGCAGTCTTTGAGTAGGAGAGTATGTCCTCAAGATACTCATGGTGGATATGGTCTTCCTCTATCTCACTGAGCATTATTTCAGCAGTTCCCAGAATTCCTGCAAGCGGGTTGTTCAGCTCATGGGCTATTCCTGCTGCCAAGGTCCCTATGCCAGCCATCTTCTCTGTCCTCACCAGTTCCTCTTGCATGTTCTTCTGTTCTGTGATGTCGTTGATGATCTCGATGAACACTTTCTTGGAGTTCTCAGGTACCTTCACAGTATGGAACTGGAAGGAGAATACCTTATCCTTGATCGTAGCCTCGGTCTCTTCGACCGCTCCATTGTGCATGCAGTCGAGAGCCTGGCAGAACTGGCAGGGTCTCTGGCGTTGGAAGAATGCGCGGTAACACTTGTTGCCGATGAGATCGCGCCTGTTATTTCCATAGAATGCAACGGCAGCAGTATTGGCCTCCTGGATGGTGTAGTCGATGTCGATCAGGCATACAGGGGAGGCAATGCCGTTGAAGATAGCCTCCATCTTGTTCTTGCTCATCGTCAGTTCATCTCCCTGTTCACGAAGCTGTTCGAAGGAGAGTGCATTTTCCAGGGAGAGTGAACTCTGGGCTGCCAGGATCTCCAGAGCCTCAAGCTCGATGGTTGTGATCAGGGATTTAGTATAGTCATAGCCAATGAGTATGTATCCCGCTATCTGCTTGCGAAAGACCAGGGGGATGAGGACATCAGCAGGGGGGAGCTGGTCGCTGACATCAAAGCGTTTCTCATCGGGGGTGACGTTGAGGATGGAGGAGATGTTCTCGCTTCGGAGCTTGTGGAGCTTCTGCTCGACATAGGGTGGGAAGGTGAATACCACCTCATCGCCTTCCTTGAGGGAGGTTGGGCATTTGCTGTTGGCGATCAGGTTGAAGGTATCCCCATTATCCAGCCGTTTCACCACAAAGAGGACCCAATCGGTTTTCAGCCCAGAACTCAGGTTCTTTACCACCTCATCGCCAAGCTCCTTGAGATTGACGATGGTGGTAAGCTTATGGCTGAGATTCTTGATGGTTGTCTGGTAGGGGTGCCGCTTGGGGATGATGATGGTATCAACCACATATGCGAGTACGTTTCTCAAGGGGTGAATGATGAGGACGGTGACGATGCCAAGGATAATGGTGAGCTGGGTGACATCTCCTGGGATGAAATTGCTGTTGAACAGCTGGATGATGGTTATGATGATGTAGTAGGAGATGGAAGCGATGATGGCTAGGATGGTCGTATAGATGATGTTGATGCCGATACGCGAGTAGCTGACCAACCTGTACTTGTAGATAGTGTAGAACAGCAGCATGGCGTTGATGGTGGCAGCAAAGATATCGATGGGATATTTGCCCAGGGTTGGGAAGATGTTCATCAGGATACCTATGAGCATCACCATCACCCCGATAAGCGGAAGCATCAGGTTCTTATGGGTTTTCTTCAGGGGTTTGTACTTGGAGCCGACAAGGAGGATGATGAGGGTGATGATAAGGTAGGCATAGCTGATGGAGTAGGCATATATGAAACCGGGGGAGAGCTTATAGAAAAAGACACCTTCGGAAGTGAAGCCGGCATCGCTTACGATATTTCCGGAAAAATTGAGGACCATCAGGGGAATGATCAGCAGATAGCTGGCATTGATGAATATCCTGATGGAGCGCTTGTGTATCTCCAACATGTCAACGATAAAGTTGCTCAGCCCAAATGGTACAGAAAGCAGGCCTATAAGCATGATCCTATTCCAGAAAAGAGGGGTCATGTAGGCGCTGTTGAGGTGCATCATCATCGAACCAAAGCTCCATATAGATACAAATACCATATAGAGTTGGAATGACCAGAAGAACCCCTCCTTCCTATACTGCATGAATCCGAAAACAGTGAAAAATACATAGAGAATGAAGGCCACTGCAGGGATGATGGTTGAGATATCAATGATCATGAAGAACCCTTTTTTCTTTCAAAAGAAGATGATTTGTATTAGTATAGTGGCAATATATGGAATTAATCAAACTATTTTTCCTAGGGGCCATAGGATATTTGCTTGCTGGGCTCTATGATGTGGCTATTTTACTTGATAAACCTGTGTTGAGGAGATTCCTCTATGCAGGGTTCTTCATCACGGCCATACCGTACCCGGTGGTTTTTTTCACCAGGGACTCTCCCTTGCCCGGCTTTGCTGGGTGGATTCTTTTCCCTCTGATCATAGGTTTCGCACTGTTGCTCATCTATTCGGTCATGATCGAAACTTCCCTGTTTTCTGAGAGTACAGGGAAGCTTTACCAAAAGGGAACGTATCGCATATCTAGACACCCCGGTTTCATCTGGTATACAATAATCAATGTTTTGGTATCTATATACTATTGGAACTATCATATTACTATGCTTTTTGCGGGGTTTACCCTATGCAACCTCATCCTGATAACGGTAGAGGATCGTATATTCTTTCCGAAAATGTTCTCAGAGTATGATGCATACCGCAAGAGCACACCCTTTTTTCTGTAAGGACACCCTATTTTGGAGAATCATGGTATGAACAAACACATAATAACCACTGACGATGACCAGGCGATTCGAAAGGTCCTACAGATATTACTGAGAAAAGAGGGATACCAGGTGAGCGTCTGCTCCAATGGTGATGAGTTGCTCTCTTTCCTGAAGGTCAATTATCCGACAGTGGACCTGATCCTCCTGGACATCAAGATGCCCGGACTCTCGGGTATGCAGGTACTAGAGATTCTCAGGCGCAACTATCCTCGTATCCCGGTGATAATGCTCACCGCTTTCAATGATCTGGATACCGGCATGAAGGCCATCCGGTTGGGGGCTAGTGACTACCTGGCCAAACCTGTCCATCGTGAGGTCCTGATGGAGTGTGTCTCTCGTGTGCTGGATGACACTGCCCTCAAGCATGACCAGGTGATGGAGAAAGACTACACCCTTGCCCATCAGAAGGAGTTGGAGGACCAGCTGCAAAGCGCTCTTGTCGCCCTCAAGAGTACGACCCTTGCCACACTGGAAGCCTTTACCGAGACCATCGAACAGAAGGATCCCTATACCAAGGGGCATTGCAGCCGTGTACGTACCATTTCCCTGGCCATTGCCAGGTTCCTGAACTTTTCAGAAGAGAGCCTGCACACCCTGGAAGGGGGTGCTTTGCTCCATGACATCGGTAAGATAGGAATTCCTGAGGAGATATTGAACAAGCCCTCCAAACTGACCAAGGGTGAGTATGCTCTCATCCGTCAGCACCCTGTTGCAGGGGAGAGGATTGTCACCCACATTGAGCTGTTCCAGGCCTACCGTCCCATCATACGAAGCCATCATGAGCGTATGGATGGCAAAGGCTATCCTGATGGCCTGAAAGGCGATCAGATTCCCCTGGATGTGCGAATCGTATCCCTTGCCGATGCCTTTGATGCAATGACTACCAGCCGTGCCTACCGCTCAGCCCTTCCTACGGAGCTTGCTGTTGAGGAGCTCAAGCTCTTCAGCGGAACCCAGTTCGATCCTGATCTGGTGAACCTGTTCATTGAGCAAGAGATATTCCTGCTGTAGCTGTAGGAGTACTCTCGTGGTTGCCCCTTCACCCTGGACAGGGAAACGTCCCGGAGACCCTGAGGGAGCAAAAAGGCAACCCTTCACTGCTGCCAAGAAACGGTGATGATTGCATTATCGATGATGTCGAACTATCCTGTATCATGGTATGAAAAACGTACCAGCCTGAGATCCCCCTATTGGAGAACAACCATGAAGCTATACACCTTTGTAGTCCTTGCCCTGATGATCGCTCTTAACACCGGCTGTACCAGCATGTCTGAAGACCTGCCAGTATCCTCTACCCAAAGTATAGTCCCTACAATGGAGACAGAGGTGGAATCAACCGATCTTACTGGCTATTGGCAAGGGACCCTAGAGGTAAGCCCCAGTGCCACGCTAGTGATGGGTTTCACCATCACAAGCTCTGAAGAAGGGGCTTATGATGCTCTGTTGCAGATACCTTCTCAGGGAGTCAAGGATATGAGCGTATCGTCAATCCGTGTGGAAGGGACTTCGCTTACCATTGCAATGGAGGCTTTGCAAGCATCCTTCAGTGGAACCTATGAGAGGGAGACTGCCCGGATCGTAGGGACATTTGTGCAGATGGGACAATCGCTTCCCTTGGTCCTCAGCCTGGGTGAGCAACAGGAACTAACCCGGCCCCAAGATCCGAAGAGACCCTATCCGTACCTCTCTGAAGATATGTTCTTCACCCAAACTACAGAGGGTTTCCAACTTGCCGGGACCATAACCAGACCCGAAGGGGAGGGGCCATTTCCCGCTGTTGTGCTGGTCAGTGGCTCTGGACCACAGAACCGGGATGAGGCCTTGATGGGCCATAGACCCTTTTTGGTCTTGGCCGATGCACTTACACGATCTGGGATTGTGGTCTTACGCTATGATGACCGGGGTTTTGCCCAGTCAGGCGGCGATGCAAGCTCCGCCACGACATTGGATTTTGCAGATGATGCAGAATCGGCTGTTCAGCACCTTCTGAGCTTACCGTATGTCGATGCTGGGAACGTTGGCATAATCGGGCATAGCGAAGGCGCCATCATCGCCCCCATTGTTGCCCAGAGGAACAAGGAGGTGGATTTTCTGGTTCTTATGGCTGGCTCAGGAGTTGACGGGGTGGCAGTTCTCGAAGACCAGAGTGCAGCTATCCTCAGAGCCCAACAGGCACCTGAAGCGATAATCGAACAGACTGTCAGGGCAAATAGGGATATCTATGCCACACTCCTGGATGAGAGTCGAACCTTGCAAGAGCGCAAGCTAGCCGTCTTGCAGGCGTTGCTTTCTTTGGGATTGCCCAAAGAATCGGCAAACGCCCAGATTTCTGCGCTCTTCTCCCCTTGGTACATGACCTTCCTGGTTCTAGACCCTGCATTCTACCTCAAGGACGTGGACATACCTGTGATGATCCTCAACGGTACTAAGGATACCCAAGTCTCTTCCAGTCTCAATGTTCCGGCTATCGAGGCTGCATTGCTCGCTGGGGGGAATACCCGCTACACGACGAAGGTCTATGAAGGGCTGAACCACCTGTTCCAACCGGCAATGACCGGCTCTCCTGAAGAGTATGCCTCCATCGAGACAACGATAGAGCCTCAGGTGTTGGAGGATATCGCTTCCTGGATCGTGCGTAGAGAGTAAAGTATCCACCGCTGGTGTGTCCTTGTTAGGAGAACAGATACAGCGGGCCTTTCCTGCTTGGTACCTTGGTGCACTCTACGCCAAAGACCTCCTCGATGAGCCCTGATGTAGCCAATTTTTCCGGTGTTCCATACGAGGCAACCTCACCTTTGTCCAAGAGACAGATATAATCTGAGACCCTGAGAGCCGAACCCAAGTCGTGCATCACCGCTATGATACATTTGCCTTGTTCCCGCAGGCTCTCCAGCAAGCTGAGTATCTCCTTCTGGACCGATAGGTCAAGATAGGTTGCCGGTTCATCAAAGGCTATGTAGGGGGTGTCCTGGGCAAGGGCCATGGCAAGGTATGCCTTCTGTCTCTCTCCTCCGCTGATCTCCATGAGGCCCTTATCCCGTACGTGTCCTATTCCCATACTCTCCATTGCCCTATCCACAAGAGTATGGTCGTGTTTCCCCATCCTTTTGGAAAATCCCAGATGGGGGAAGCGTCCATGTTCCACCAACGCCTGCACCGTACAGTTCGATTCCGCATGGCTCTGACTCAGGCAGGCTACCTTCCTGGCCCACTCTCTGCGTGTATACTCCTGTAGGCTTTTTCCTTCCAGGGTTATGCTTCCTGACAATGCTGAAAGTAGCGATGTTGCGCTCTTGAGCAAGGTGGACTTTCCCGAGCCATTCCTCCCTATGATGGTGGTTGTCTCCCCCTCCCTGAAGGTGAGGTTGATATGCTTGACCACACTCTGCCCGCCGTACCCGACACTCAGGTTTTCTAGCTTAAGCACTATGGCCTCTCCTTTTTCGCTTGAAGAGCAAGAAGAGAAAGAATGGGCTTCCCAGGAAGGAGAGCACGATCCCAACAGGCAACTCGTACGCTCCGAAGAGGGTCCTTGCAACCAGGTCACAGCCCAAGGTGAGGACAGCACCTCCCAGGCAAGCGAAGAGCAGGAAGAGATCAGAGTCCTCCCCTATGAGGGAACGCACCATATGTGGTACTACCAAACCGACAAAGCCGATGAGCCCGCACATGCTGATCACACTCCCGCTGAGCAGGGATGCAAGCATCAGGGCAAGGAACCGTGTCCTTCCCACTTCAAGGCCCAGGGATAGGGCCACTTCATCACCGAGGCCGAGGATGTTCAGGTCATGGCTCAGCAGAAGCGACAGGAGGATCGCACCTACCATATGGGGGGCACTGCGTACAATTTGGGAAGTAGGGACATGGGCAAACGATCCGATGAGGAAGTCCAGCCTTCCCATCTGGGTATCGGGCTTGAGGGTGAGCAGGGCATCGGTGCAGGAGCCGAGTAGTGATGAGACAGCTACCCCTGCCAGGATGATGGTAAGGTGAGTAGAGCCTGACCTGCGTGCCAGGGCGTATACCAGCAGGCTTGCGCCAAGGGCTCCCAGAAATGCGAATAGCGATCCCATTGCAACAAGGCGAGGGAAAAAGGCTGAGCCTATCAAGGCAAACAACCCTGCGCCTGAGTTGACCCCGATGATGGAAGGGCCTGCAAGGGGATTGTGCAGTACCTTCTGCAGGAGGGAGCCCGAGAGGGCAAGTGCCATCCCACAGAGGGTGGCCGCAAGAGTTCTCGGAAGTCGCACATGACTGACTATCCTAGAGGCAGGGCTGGGACTCTCCTGCCCAGAAAGGATGGAGAGGATGGCTGTGAACCTGATGTGTGTCGAGCCCAGGCTGAGGCTCAGAATAAACAGGAGCAGGAGGGAGCAAAAGAGAAGGGATAGAAGAGTCCAGCTGGCATGTGTGGCAGACAATGTGCTTGTTGCCCTGGTGTCACCGGACGAGGAGCTTGGCAAGATAGGCATAGCTTTCCCCCCATCGATTGTTGGGCTTGTAGTGGAACAGGCTCTTGGGTAGCAGGTGGTAGCGCCCTTTCTGTACCGCATCTAGGGAGGCAAAGGCCTTGTTGCTCTCCAGCATATGGGTCATGGTTGCCTGTGCTGCCTCTTCGTCTCCCATGGGGATGACGAAGATATAGGTGGGATTCTCCCAGACGATGGTCTCCATGCCCAGTTCCTCAAGCAACGAAGGGTAGCTATCCGTAAGGTTGGTAAGACCAAAGTCATCGATCATCCTTGCCACCATGATGTCACCTCCCTTTGCCTTCACCTTCGTGGCGTACGAACGGAGCAAGAGGTATGTGGGGCTGTCTGTTCTGGTCTGCTTTAGAGCAAGCACTGCATTGACCGCTTGCTGTACCTCAAGGCCGTTAGTTCTGTAGAGATCCTCCCTTGCTGTGAGGGTGGTGCACCTCTCAAGCATAGCGAGGTAGTCCTCCATATCCTCCACATGGAAGTATGCATGGGGAATGTCACATTGGGTGAGCAGTGGCGACAGGGCAAGGTGGGAGGGGATGTCTGTACTGAGCAGGACAAAGTCAGGCTCGAGTGAGAGGATGACCTCACGGTTTGGATCTTTGATCGTGCCGATGGTTGCAACACTCTCTTTTAGCGTGAATGCATCTCGATTGTGGGCATCGGATGTTGTACCTGCCAAGCTCCCTCCCGCCAACAGCCAGGTCTCAGCATAGGAGGCGCTGAGGGCAACTACCCGTTTGGGTCTGTGGGCTAGGGAAACAGTCCTGCCCAGGTCATCGGTAAACTCAAGCATGGTAGCTGTAGCATGAGATGTATATGCGTTGGAAGGGGGATTGGGCTTTTCCTCTGTGCACCCTGCCAGAAGCAAGATGCACAGAGATACTACGAGAAAAAGAGCAGGAAATGGGGCAAGCATGGCACTCCTTAACCCTATGATCAGCTTGCCCCCTGAGCAAATAGTGCCGTGATGCAAGCCTATTGTTGCAAATGTACTGTTATGCCCCACAGCTGAGAATCTCCTCTTTGCGGAGAAGCAGGTCCTCTGCAAGGAGCCTTCGCTCCACCTCTTCCATGCCCAGGCGCTCGATGAGTGAGGAGAAGCGCTCTCCTTGCACCCCCTCTTGCTTAAACAGCAGGAGGGATTTCTCTATAAGGGGCAGGACCTCTTCCTGGGTGAAGAGACCCCTCAATGCAGTGCCTATGCGTACGCTCTTTCCCCATCGTCCGCCAAGGAACACCTTGAATCGTGTCTCTGCATCTGGTATTGCCCCAAAGGGGCAGGCCTTGATGCATCTGCCACACTTGTTGCAAGCGGGGGCTTCAATGCGGGGAGTCTCTGTCCCGTTTCTTCGTATGGCGTGCAGTGGACAGCCTTTCTCTGCACTGCAGAGCTTGCACTGCCTGCAGAGATCTGCATCAACGGTGGGGACCTTCTGTCCTACGATACCAACGTCGTTAAGTTCAGGTTTGATGCAGTTGTTCGGACAACCCCCTGCAGCTATCTTGAACTTGTGGGGCAGGGATACAGAGCGGTAGCCTTCGTAGAATTGTGTGTGGATGGCGAGGTTGAGTGCGTTGGTGTCGTACAGGCCGAAGGTGCAGGTACTGCCTTTGCAGCTGACGATAGGGCGGACCTTAGCTCCTGTTCCGCCGGTAGTCATGCCATGTTCATTGATGAAGGCTTTGAAGGCACCTATCTGGGCGTAGGGAATCTGGGGTAGTTCGACAGTCATGCGGCTGGTAAAACTGACCTTCGATCCACCGAACCTCTCTGCCGCTACTCCAACTGCAATCGTCTGCTCTGCAGAGAGAGAACCCCCGACAGGGATGATCCTCGCCGAGAAATTCTCGGTTCCCCGATTGTGCAGATACCCTTCTGCCTTCAGGCTTCGTATGATCGCTGGTGTCAATTTCATCCGTATCCTCCTCACGTTGGTTGCAGTATGGGAAGATTTGTGTATATAGTAAATAATATGTTTTGTATGATTAATATAGGTAATAAGCTATATAAGGAGGAATCATGACCCTGCGTGACCTCAGGATATTCACTGAAGTTGCCAAGACGCTCTCCATGAGTGTGAGTGCAAACAACCTTGGCTGTGCACAACCGACAGTGAGCCAGGTGGTAGCCAACATAGAGGCCGAGTACGGGGTGCGCCTCTTTGATCGGCTTTCCCGAAGGCTCTATCTTACCGATGACGGCTCCTACCTGAACTCCTATGCCCTGCGCATTCTCGCCCTCTATGAAGAGGTCGATGCCAACCTGGGCTCCTTCGCCCTCCCTGTAGTGTTGCGCGTCGGGGCAACCATAACCGTCGGAAGCAGCATCATGGGGGAGTTGGTCTCCCAGTTTGAGCAGGAACACCCGCTTACTAGTGTGGAGGTGTATGTGGACAATACACAGACCATCGCTCAGTTGCTCTCAGAAAGCAGGCTCGATATTGCCGTGGTGGAAGGGGTGATCCACCATCCGTCCCTGGTGACAGAAGAGGTGCTCTCTGACTCTTTGGCACTGGTTGGAGCAAAGGCTTTTCCTCTTGCCTCCGAGGTCAATCTTGCAGAGCTTGAAAGCCTGCCATTCATTTTGCGCGAGAAGGGCAGCGGAACTCGCGAGCTGTTCGTAACACTTTTGCAGCAGCATGGTGTTACGGTAAGGGAAAAATGGATCTGTCACTCCAGTGATGCCATCCTCAGCGGAGTTCGTAGCGGGCAGGGGCTGACTGTCATATCCAGGCGTTTGGTTGAGCATGATCTTGCTCAGGGAGTTTTGCGCGAGATAGCTATTCGTGATGTGAGCTTTGAGAGGATGTTCTCTCTGGTCTACCACAAGGACAAGTTCTTTACACCACCTTTGGAACAGTTTGTCAAAGATATCAAATTGTTGCAGGAAGACGATACATAAAACACATTACACAATTACGTAAAACGAAATTGTGTCATGAAAACCTTGATTTTTTAAAATAGTTGTGCTTATAGTATAGAGATAAGACGGCAAATAGCTGTAAGGAGAATAGCAGATGGCAAAGACGAGAGCTGCTCTAAAGCCTTGGGAATTTCTTGATGAGTATCGGGGTAAGACCTTTACCGGCGAATGGCCTACTGTCACGCAGATGTTTGATATCTCTGTTAGCAGGTATCCGGAAAACAGGTGTTTTTCGGCTTTTGTGCCTACAAAAGAGTCTTTCACGTATACAGAGGTGCAAACCCTTGTCAAGGGACTGGCCAACTATATGCTTTCCAAAGGGGTGAAGTCTGGGGACAAGATTGCCGTGACTGGCAAGAACAGCCCCGAGTGGGCCATTGCATACCTGGCCATCCTCGATGCAGGTGCAATCGTTGTCCCCCTGGACAACACCCTCAGCAACAAGGACATGGGAAAGCTCATGACCTTTGCAGATGTGAAATATATGTTTGCCGACCTGGACCGCCTGCAGGATTTTGACAAGGAGAACAAGCTGGAGATTGCTGGGCGCATCAGCCTGGAACCGACTGAGGAGTTCACCTTTATCCTTGATGCACAAGAGAAGAAGGAGCAGAAGCGCACACCTGCAAAGGCTTCTGATACTGCTGCAATCCTATTCACCAGTGGAACTACCGGCACTCCCAAGGGTGTCATGCTCAGCCATAGCAACCTGGTCTCTGATGCCTACCTTGCCCAAGCCAACATGGAGGTCCTTTCCACTGATGTATTCTATGCTATCCTTCCCATCCACCACGCCTATACCATGATGGCTGTATTCATTGTAGGTATCAGCACAGGCGCTTCCATTGTGTTTGGAAAGAAGCTGGTGATCAGCCAGGTGCTCAAGGAGCTCAAGGAAGGGGAAGTCACCATGTTCCTCGCAGTTCCTATGTTGTTCAACAAGATGATCGGGGCCCTAATGGGTGGAGTTCGGGAGAAGGGGGTCATCCTCTACGGCCTGATCCGAGGCATGATGAGGTTCTCCGGTCTGATCAAGAAGGTTTTCGGGGTGAACATCGGCAAGAAGATGTTTGGTTTCCTGCTGAAGAAGCTCTCCCTGGAGAACAACCGTATCTGTATCTCAGGTGGCGGACCTCTTCCTGCCTCCACCTTCAAGATGTTCAACGAGCTGGGCATTGATTTTGTGCAGGGATACGGGCTTACCGAGTCCAGTCCCATCACACACCTCAACCCTATAGATGCGTATATTGAGACTTCTGTGGGTAAGGTTATTGCCAATACCCAGGTAAAGATTGTAGACCCAGATGTGAATGGCAACGGCATCATCCACATAAAGGGACCCATGATCATGCAGGGCTACTACAACAATCCCGAAGCAACCGCTGAGGTCCTGCAGGATGGTTGGCTCAATACTGGCGATGTGGGCCACCAGGATGCGAATGGGTATCTGTACCTGACCGGAAGGGCGAAAAACATCATTGTCACCGATGGGGGTAAGAACGTATTCCCTGAGGAGATCGAGGACCACTTCCAGCTCTATGAGGAGATTGAGACCATCTGTGTCTGTGGCTACATCACTGATGCAAAGAATCAGAGTGAAGGAATTCGCGCCATTGTCTATCCTTCTGAGAAGTTTGTCACTGCAATGGAGAAGGAACACGGCAAGGATAAGGCAAAGGCTGCCATAGTGAGCCGTATCGAGGCTATCGTGAAGGAGGTCAACAAGGAGCTGCAGGCTTACAAGAAGATTACCCGCACGACAGTGGTTGATGAGCCTCTTGAACTGACCAGCACCAAGAAGATCAAGCGCTTCATAGTCGAGAAGAAGTACAGGGATGTGAAGTAGGTCCAAGCCAAAAGCGAGGATGAAAACAAACACTACGTAGTTCATGTCGAATCTAAAGAATCCAAGAGCCTCTTCCTTGTTCCAACGGACACGCAAGAGGCTCTTGCCATAGGGCAAGAAGTTGTGTTTTGTTGTGCTTCATAGTTGCATAGACCTGCTATGAATAGGTATAGTGGATCCATGAATAGTAGTGTACGTAGTTTCCTGAAGGCTAGGGCCCAGGAATTAAAGCCAGTGGTAATGGTTGGAAAGGGTGGCCTTGATCAGCGGATCATAAAAGCCCTCGACGAAGCCCTTGCCAGCCATGAGCTGGTAAAGGTTAAGTTTCAAGCATTCAAGGACGAGAAACGCGAGCTCTCTGAAGAGCTTGCCCTCAAGACAGAGAGTGATCTGGTATCCATCATAGGGTTCATTGCAACCTTCTACCGCCCTGGAGACCAGCACATCATCAACATCCCCAGGGATCTGGTGAATAAGGGTGAATGACCATTCAGGATAAGGATGTATGGCATCAGGGGAGACTCTGGTGCTTTTTTATGTGACCACACAAGACGATTTTGTAACAGGTCGCTGTTTCAACTTGCTACATAACAGGGAAACCTCAATGTGTCTGCATCAAAGATATTCTCGATTCTATCAGAAGTCGATATGCTATGGTTATTTAGGAAATGGTGATTCAGTATGAAGTTTGAGATGGAACATATGGGGAAAATGCAATCTGCATCTATTGAGCTGTAACTGGTATGGGAACATCTGCATGGATATTCCGACCAAAAAAAGAACTACAAACAACGGTAGGGAAGAGCTCCTGCAGTGCTGATACATAATCCAATCTATTGAACTCAGACATACAGGCGTATGACTTCGACAAGTTGTGTAGAAGTCAAAAAAGCTTGAGAGGCAATACTGCCTTATCATCGTGTGATGCCTTTGTTGAAAAGGGTGACTCCCTCTATTTGATAGAATTCAAAAATCAACCAAACAAGAATATTTGCAATGCCGATATTCAAAATTAGCATGCGACTCCTAAAGCCATGGGAGAAGAATCTCCCACAGCAAGACTTTGCGGGGAAATTGGTTCTGTCTGTGGTATACCGTAATCCTGAGGACGATGTGAGTTTTGAAAGAATCCGGAACAAGACTTTCTCATTCATAGGGTCAGATCAATTTGAACCCGTGTTGTTTGGTCTTACGGATGATGGGAAAAGTCTCTATCGGGAAGTACACACAATTGACATCTCTGATTTTCTTGAGAAATACTATGGCTCATATTTTACCGTATCAGAGCCGATTCTTTGATGCTGGGCCATAGATGCAGCCCTCTTTCCAACGGAAGAAGGGCCTGCGCTTAGAGAAAATCCACCAGGAGGTGGTACCCCATTAGAACACAATGGGTTTTCTCTTGCAATACCTAGTTGCCTTTTCCCCTGTAGAGATTGATGTCAAGCTTGGTAAGTTTCCTTTCCAAGCTTGCTCTTCTCCCTTCCACCGAAGCAAACTCCTGTGGATTCCACAGCCGTTCTGCCATCACCGATAGGCGGGGGAAGAGCATGTACTCCGCTAGGCGGGAGCTGGTTACCTTCTCCGTCCAGAGGTTACCCTGGCCCCCAAGGATCCTTGGTTGCTTATCAGCAGTCATATCCTTGGGAATTGGATTGAACTGTGCTGTCCTTTCAATGGAGGTGACGCCTATGTTACCCGGCTCCTCAAAGGAGTCGATGTGCTGATAGTCAAAATAACAACCTGCCGTATTGGGGCACATGATGACATCATGGCCAAGATTGCTTGCCTCTATACCACCCTCGTCACCTCTCCAGGACATTACGATAAGGGAGGCGGGTAGGCCGAGTTTCTCGGTTCCTTCCAGGACCTCATCCCATCCTATGGGTCGCTTTCCCACATGCTCGACCATCTTGCAGATCTCGCTGGTCATCCAGCTCTGCAGTTGCTTGGCAGAAGTAAGCCCTTGCTCTTGCATACGGGCATTGCACTTGGGACAGGTCTCCCAAGCAGTATGGGGACACTCATCCCCTCCAATGTGGATGTAGGGGTCTGAGAAGAGATTGGCAGTCTTGGAAATGGTCTTCTGCAGGAAGTGCATCAGCCCATCATTCCCTGCACACATGACCTCATCAAATATGCCCCAGCGGTCCTGCACTTCGTACGGGCCGCCTGTGCATCCAAACTCAGGATAGGCTGCAAGCAGAGCGGAGGCATGTCCGGGTGTCTCTATTTCAGGTACCACCATCATATGGCGCCTATGCGCATACGCCTGCACTTCGCGTATCTCCTCGTCACTGTAGATGCCCCCATACTCCCTGCCATCACAATAGTTGAGCAGCTTCCTCTTGGACGCAATCGTTTCCAGTTTTTCGAAGCCCTCAACCTTGAGCCTCCAGCCCTGGTCATCTGTAAGGTGCCAGTGGAAGCGATTGAGGTGGTGTAAGGAGGCGACATCTATGAGTTTCTTGATAAAGGCTACAGAGAAGAAATGGCGGCTGGTATCGAGCATGAAACCTCTCCAGGAGAAGGCCGGTTCGTCTTCGATCACACAGCAGGGGATGATGTTGTCGCTGGCCAATGCCATCTGCCTGATGGTCTGCAGGGCACAGAATGCCCCGGAGCTTTCGCTAGCCTCCACCACTATCTGGTTTTTGCCGACCTTGAGGTGGTATGCCTCTTCTCCCATGGAAGCAACTTTCTTGAAGAGAATATCTTCGTCTCCTGCGATACACGATAACTGTTCGGTAGCAAGAGCCGCTACATCACTGAATATGGGGTCAAAGCTGATGTTTGTCCCCTTGTGAAGACGAAAAGAGCCCTCTTTCTCTTCCAGGTGCTTTGGAAGCGGCATCAAGAGCTCACTTGCCGTATGGGTTGTATGGTTTTGCATGCTATCTTCCTACCATGGGATATGCCCCCTGTCAAGTACAACCGTTGAACAAACTGGCATAAACAGGTTTTGTCGGTGGTTGGGGGGTAAAACTTTATGTTGACAGATTGGGTAGTGGATGGTAATCTTAGTTTGTACAAAGAGCAAACAAACTGAATGTGCTGACACCCATACGAGGCGCAGCACATATATTCCAGAAGTTCTACGACAAGTATAGAGAAGGCCATGAGAATTAACAACAACAACTTTCAGAAGAACGCAAACACCTCCCTGGTTGCCCAACTCATTTGGAAAAGTCCGGGGATAAGCAGGGTGGATATTGCTCGGGAGCTGAGCCTCTATCGCTCGACAGTGACCAACATAATCTCTGCCCTGATAGACAACGATGTTGTCTATGAAGGTGAAGAGGGGAGCGGTATGAGCAGGGGCGGACGTAAGCCCATCATACTCCGACTCAATGAGAAGTTTGGCTGCGTGATTGGTTTTGATATCCAGCCATCACATTATCGTGCAGTGATCCTGGACATAAGCGGAGCCCTGCTTTTCCAGGAAAAGGGGCCCATCCCCAAGGTTGGCTTTGAAGGGATCCTCACCTTCCTTATGGACCTTGCCCTGAAGGGAGTGGAAAAGACAGGATTGCCGCTGCTCGCAATCTGTATTGGCATACCAGGTATAGTAAACTCTGACAGTGGGGTCATCGTCTATGCCGAGCCTTTCAACCTCCACCATTATGACATCCATGCTTTCTTTGCCAAGCACTATCATGCTCCTGTATTTGTCGAGAATGATGCCAACTGCACTGCTTGGCTGGACATGACCATCAACCGGACCATCAGATTGGGAGATTTCATGTGTCTGCTTGCCGACTACCATGAAGGCAACTACCAGTTTGGCGATCGTTCGGGAATTGGTGTCGGCATAGGCCTGTCCATAGGGGGGAAAGTCTACCGTGGTTCGCACTACAGTGCAGGTGAGTTCTGCTCGCTTACCTGGAGAGGCGAGAGTGTAGGACAGACAGGGTTGGATGAGGAGCTGCTCATGCTCTCTGCAACTGATGAAGAGGCGTGGCGGGTATGGATGATCGACCTGTTCTCCTCCCTGGTCCCTGTCGTTTCTGTCCTTGATCCTCGGGTTGTGTTTATTCATGGCAAGCCCTTTAGCGATGTGAAGAAGATCGAGGCGATGCTGCAAGCCGACTCTCCCCAGTTTCTTGCAATCCTGGAAAAGATCAACTGTAAGCTGATATTTGATGCTGATGACGAGTCGGTGGTCGCCAAAGGGGCAGCCATGATGTACCTGCAGAAGCTGTTTGCAGTTCCTGAACTCTCAGAGATGGAGAGTAAGGTTCACTTTACCTGGGATGATGTCATTGAACAGGCGAATCGCAGGCGATTCTACAAAAAGAACGATAGGGGAGAGAGCGATGAGTAAGGAACTGACTAGGAAGGATACCCTCAGCTCTGCACTGAAGGAGCAGAGACGATCGTATTGGATGCTCGTACTGCCGGCTGTAGTGGTCTACTTGGCCGTCATGGCTTTTCCCACCATATTCTCCATCGTGTTGAGTATGACCAACTACAATGGGGGGAAGATCTTTGGGGGACGTGTTCCCATCGAGTTCGTAGGGGCGAAATGGTACAAGCTGCTTTTTGCCGATGAGTATTTCTATCTCGCGCTGAAGAACAACATGTGGATAGTGCTTGTCTCTGTACTGGGACAGATCCCCCTCGGATTTTTCCTTGCCTATGTGCTCTACAGGGGCCTGGTGAAGAAGACTGACTTCTTCCAGACCATGATCTACCTGCCTTGTGTCATTTCCACTGTTGTCATCGGTATCTTGTGGAAATCCTTCTTCTCACCACATGGGGCGTTTCCGGAAATCGTGAGGCTTTTCAAACCCTCCTATGAGTATGGGATATCGAACCACCCCATTCTTCCTGTCCTGTTTGTCATCCTCTGGATGTATACCGGCACCTACCTGATCATCTTCATGGCAAACTTGCAGAAGATCGACAGTGCAGTCATAGAAGCTGCCCGTATCGATGGTGCAACCGAAGGACAGTCCTTGCGCTACATCATCCTTCCAGCGCTCTCTGGGGTAATTGTTACCAGTTGCATCCTGGCTATCAGCGGCTCGCTGAAGAGCTTCGACCTCATCTATGTCATGACAGGCGGCGGGCCTGCAAACCAGACCAGCGTCCTCTCTGTCTACATGTTTGACAAGGCTTTCAAGGGGGCTCCCAACTACCCCCTGGCAAATGCGATCAGCACAGTGATGGTCACCATCAGTTTCTTGCTCATCGGACTCACCAAATGGGCTGAGAGTAAGTTTGGGGGGAGGGAGTAATATGGCGGATATCAAGGATACGAAAAGTACAAGGGCCAGGATCAATATGGCTCTGACCTATGCAGTGATGCTCTTCTTTACACTGATGGCCATCTATCCCTTGTTCTGGCTCGTGATGAGCTCATTCAAGACAACCACGGAGTTTCAGCTCAACAAGCTGGGATTCCCTGAAACCTGGACCTTGATCAACTATAAGGATGCCTGGGTACGAGGAAAGTTCCCACACCTCATCCTCAACAGCATGATCTATACCGGTGTGACGACAGTGGTGACGCTGGTCCTCTCCTTCATGGCAGGATTTGGCTTTGCAAAGATTCCCCATAAGGCGACCAAGCTCCTGCATGGTTCGTTCATCATCGGGTTGCTGCTCACCTTGCAGTCGATCATGGTGCCCCTGTTCCTCTTGATAAACTGGACAGGCCTCTACAATACCCGCCTTGGTGTCCTGATCCCCTACATCGGCATAGCGATGCCGATGGGAATCTATCTGGGAACCGACTATATCAAGAGCATTCCCAATGCCCTCATAGAGTCTGCCAGACTGGACGGAGCCACCTACTTTAGGATTTTCCGTTCCATCATCGTGCCGATGGCACTGCCTGTAGGGGTGACCCTTGCAATCCTGACGGTAACCGGGACGTGGAATGAGTTCATGCTCATCAACATCCTTACCAGCAGTGATGCCCTCAAGAGTCTTCCTGTGGGTGTGCAGAAGTTTGCGGGAGCACTTTCCAGTGACTTCGGCAAGCAATTTGCAGCCCTTGTCATCGGACTTATCCCTATGTTGGCGTTCTATTTGGGGTTCAGGAAAGAGATCACCAAGGGTGTTGCCGCTGGTGCGGTAAAAGGCTAGCCACAAGAAAATACGGTCCTGAAAAATCCTTGCCAAAAAAGTTTGACAGGGTGGTATGAGCATGGTACTATTAGTTTGTACAAAGTATGAACTAATGAATATAGGATGTTTCTTTTCTCCACAGAGGGAGAAACAATACGGAAAGCGATTGCTTTCACAAGGTTGTGAAGAGTCATTAGGAGGTAACAATGACTGGTATGAAGAAAGTTTCAATTTTGGCCCTAGCTCTGCTTATGGTCGTAGCATCGGCATTTGCACAGGGAACCAAAGAGGACTCGGCTGCCGCTGGGCAGGTAGAATTGACTGTTCTGAACTACATTGATATGTCAGAGCCGAACAGTGCGAATGAAGTTGCAATGATCTGGGACAAGTTCAGTGCAGAGAATCCTGACATCAAGGTCATCCGTGAGGACCTGTTCAACGAACCTTTCCACCAGAAGACAGAAGCCTACGTCGCAAGCGGCCAGCTTCCTGATGTTCTCTACATGTGGCCTAGCGGACGTTCAACAAGCCTGCACACCACCAAGAGTGTAAAGGACCTCATGCCATTCCTGGAAAAAGATGGTCTGGTAAGCTCCTATAACCCGGCAACCCTGGTACCACAGTTTGGTGGCTATCTTGGCGAGCTCCCCAATGGTATCACCACAACCCATATGCTCTATGTAAACACCAAGGTCCTCAGAGAGAACGGGTTTGCAATGCCCAAGACCTATGCTGACATGAAAGCTATGGTCCAGCCTCTGAAGGCCAAGGGTATCGACCTGATCGCCATGGACAACATGGATGCTTGGGTCATGCAGAGCTGTCTCTTCTCAATGGTCGTCGGTCGTTTTGGTGGTACAGATTGGTACCCAAGACTGGAAGCTGGCGAGATTGACTTCAACGATGCATGGTTCATCAACTCCCTCAAGCTGATCGAGGACATGTATGCTTCAGAGATGATCAAGCGCAACAGCCTCACCAGCCCCTACGGCTCAAGCCGTGGTCGCTTCGCTTCAGGCAAGGCTGCTTTCTACATCGACGGTGACTGGTCAACTGGTTCTTTCCAGACAGACATCACCACCGGTCAGGCTCTGATCGGGCGCGATGCACAGGCTAATGACTTTGAGATGATCGTTCTTCCAGCAGTTCCCGGGCAAGTCATCAGCAATTCCAACAGTGGTGTCGTCGGTACTGGCTTCGGCATGAGTGCCAACCTTGAATCTGGTTCTGCCAAGGAAGAGGCCGCATGGCGCCTGATCAAGTTCCTGCAGGGCGAATATGTACAGACATACCGTCTCTCCACAGGTGCTTCCTTCCCCTCCAACCTCAACGTTGATGTGGCAAAGGTTGTCAAGGAAGCCAATCTTGAGCCTTTCGTAGCCAAGAGAGCTGCTTACTATGAGAAGTACAACACGATCACTCCTGTTATCGATGGTGTGCTCGCCGGTGAAGTCTACAATGTGATCAACACCGGTCTCCAGGAGATTGGTCTTGGAAAGAAGAGCCCTGCCCAGGTTGGACAGGCAGTACAGAAAGCTTGGGAAACCTGGAAAGCCAACAACTAAGCACCTGTATCAATAGCATCTAGAAAGAGGGACCAGCGATGGTCCCTCTTGGTATTTTTGCGTATCCTAGTACCATTAGTCATTCTCAGGGATTGAGGCAAGGATCAAGTTTAATGCCCCTTCATTTCTCCATGTATCTGTTTTTCGTATGGTATTTGCATCATAGCTTCCAATGATTCTGGTTATGGTGATTAAGTCACCTGTTGCATCTTCTCCCCACATATGTTCCTTGATGACAGACCAAGGATCAGGGGTCGCCTGAGCCATTTCAGAGGTGACAGCTGCGATCAATGCGGCAATATCCACATCAGTAAAGGGTGCTATCTCCATCTGAAGGATTACTGGGCTATGATAGAGGGCTGTGGTACCATCACTATTGAAACCGGCATTCACATTAGCCCCTGAGCTGAACAGTACCCTACCACTGAGCAAGCCTGATGGTGTATCAGTTTCAAGATCACTTGTTTCTATCTGCAGATCCACAAATAGGCTCAGTACAGATGCAATTTGATCCGTTTCCCCCGGGCCATATACCTTCTCATCTGTCATGCTTTGCATTTTCCCTGAAATCTGTACTCTTCCATCCATGGTCAATGCTGTTGTTATCGTGTCGTTTTCAAATTCCATGAGGGCCAATAGGTCGGTAAGGGAGTTGATCTCACCATCCAAGACAATGTCCAAATGATCGATGAAGGTTTCAGAAATACTATCGGAGGCAGTGTCATCCTTGTACTCTATGCGAAAGCCTTCATCCCTGACCTGAAGTTGGAGCCCTGCAGAAATGCTGCGTTGGGTTATAGGGGTAAAAGAGGATATTTCCTCATCGATGATATAGCCAATTGACTCTATAAGGATGTTTATACCGGTGGCTATTGCCATGGAATCTCGTTCCAAGGTATCTGGCCAATCATCAATGTTCTGAGCACTACTGACAATAGATTTGAAAGGCTTCAGGTCCTCAAGCGTAGCCACTTCATATGCACTTACATCAAGAGCCTTGATTTCGGGAAATACGATGATGGCAGGAGCATTGCTCGTTGAACCTGGTGCTTGGCTCGATCACGTTGTTCCCATGTCACAACCCAAGAATACAACGAGTAAGAGAATACTCACCATACTCAACACGACATTTCTTCTTTTCATGTTTCCTTCCTTTTTGTTGCATCAACACGTATTTGTTGATCGTCTATGGTACAAGGCAAATAGATCTTATGAAGAACAAACCTAGAAGTAAGGCTGACTATTTTACCCCCTTAAAAGAACA
>CAZTXW010000006.1:0-46866 GCA_964617345.1 uncultured Sphaerochaeta sp.
ATGAAGAGTGCCCACTGGTACTGGCTTACCGGAGTGGTTGCAATGGTGAAGCTTTCGGTCTCTACAGTGATGCCAGCCTTGTTGGTTTCGGGGAAGATCAGGGGGACTGTAGTCCCCATGACAAAGGAAGTGGGCGGATAGGTTATGCCAGGTTGTTCAAAATCGTTTGCCTTGAGAGTAGTGGGTATGCCTTTCACCAGGTGTTCCTGCTCAAGGAGCCCTATCGCTACGGCTGTGCTGTCGGAGAACAGCTGTTTGGCTACAGCTAGTGACCTATCGATAAGCTTTGCAGTTCCTTTGATTCCTTCTTTAGCCTCAAGGGCATCGTTGAGCATCGTCTTGGAGGTGATGAAGTTTGCAGCCAAGGCAAAGCTGTCATGTTGGCTCTTCACATCCAGAGCCATCGCTACATTGTCTGATACCAGATTTTTGAATACAGGAGGGTAGGGATGGACGGCATCAAACTCGGTGATTGCGCTAATGGCCATGACCTCCTGGATATTGAACTTGGTTATGGCACTCTTTTGCTGGGTTGTCAGTTCTGTGATGTCAGCCTCAAGCTTGTCTGTCCTATGGAACAGCCAGGTCAGGAAAACAGGGTGGTCTACCTTGAGGGTGGTCGTTTGTATGGGGATGCCACCTTTGGTGAAGGTTACCTCGTGTTCCCCACTGGAAACAAAAAACTGGTAGGGGGTGCCTCCGAGGTAGGTCCCATCAATGGATATACCCGTACTGGAGAGGGGACTGGAGAAGGTGACATAGCGCCCACCCTTGATGAGACCTGGCAAGAAGCAAACCACAAAGATGAGTATAATGGTGGCAACTACCAGCAGGGTAGCTATATATATGCCCGGTCTCATACCCAGAAACTGAGGAAGTTGGACCTCTTTGACCTGGGGAAGTTCAATATGTCTTTTCATAATACCTAAAGGTATCTATCAAGGCTCTGCTTGTCAACTCGAACCTATTGTGATAGGTTGCTTTGTATGGATGAAATGCTCACGTTCCTGGAAAACAAGACCGTACAGATATTGACAAAACGCAAGGCAGAGAAGGCGTATGAACTGGCCAACAAGAAACCCCGTACCGTCATGGGCGAGATAAAGGGGTGGGCTGACGCCCTGGTCTTTGCCGTCTTTGCGGTGCTCCTGATAAACCAGTACCTCTTTCAGCTCTTTCTCATTCCCTCACCTTCCATGGTATCGACGATGAATGTGGGTGACCGTGTCTTTGTCAGCAAGACGATCTACGGCATTGAGGTCTATCCCGGAGGACCCAAAGTCTTTTCCAGGAACCGTCAGGTCCAGCGTGATGACATCATCACCTTCTACAACCCGGAATATGACTCCAAAGGCCCCTTCTTCGATGTCCTATCCCAAGTCCTCTACATGGGTACCTTCTCGCTGGTAAACATTGACAAGAATGAGGATGGCTCTGTCGCTGAAAGACTCTACGTAAAACGTGCTGTAGGGTTCCCAGGTGAAGTGGTTCGTTTTAGGGATGGTAATGTAGAAATTCGAAAAGCCGGTACCTCTGTTTTCATACCAGAAGAAACATTCCGAACTGATCTTGATCTGGTAGATGGGCCCCATCGTAGTATTGCCCCTTCCCTGTACGCAGGCATCAAGGCATGGGGATCGCTTTTTGGATATAAGGAAGTCTCAGTTCCTACCACGAGCGCCCCCTCGTACCTCACCTCAGCCTACGCCACAGTACAGAATGACAACTATCCTGATGACATGTACCAGTTTGAAGCCTCCCGGACCAGGACAAAAAGCCTGTTCGACCCCAGTAACTTCTCCTATCGCAGTGAGAGTGCGCGATACAAGGGAGGCACCTACATCCCCACGGGGAAGATCCTCCCCCTAGGGGATAACCGGGACAACTCCCGCGACGGTCGATACTTCGGTCCCGTATCTCAGAAAAAGATCAACGGCAGCGTACGCTTCCGCTTCTGGCCATTCTCAAGCATAGGCTATCTGGGTAACAAATAGTGTCAGAACACTGCTTTGGCTCCACACTACCTGATCCTCTTGCTCTCTACATCCACATACCCTTCTGTACGACCTGCTGTTCCTACTGCGCCTTCTATTCTGAGGAGGAGGCTAGGTGGAGGCCCTATCGGGAACCCTATATGCAACGTCTGGAAACAGAGCTTGAGGCTGTGGTATCAGCCTCCGGTCGTGGCTTCCTTACCATATTCATCGGGGGCGGCAACCCCGGGTGCCTCACCTACGCCCAATTGAACAGCATGCTCTCCTTGGCCCAGAGCAAGGGAAAGGCAAGTGAATGCACCATTGAGATGAATCCCGAGACCTTCACTCGAGCATTGTTCCCCCTGTTTGCAGACAAACTGGCCACTCGGCTAAGCATGGGCATCCAGAGCATGGATGATGGAGTGCTCTCCACCCTGGGAAGAAATGCCAAAAGAGAGGATAACCTCAAGGCCATTGCCCTGGCAAAGGAAGCACATGATCAGTATGGGGTGGAACTCTCCTTTGACCTGATGCTCTGCCTTCCTGGGCAGACCCTAGCGATGGCCATCGCTGACATTGATGAGATAATGGCTCTAGCCAATCCATCGCATATCAGCCTCTACTGTCTGACAGTGGAGGAGGGTACCGACCTGTCAGAGAAGGTATCTTCCGGACTTCTTCCTGTTTTGGATGAGGATGGCCAGGAAGCATTCCTGTGGGGAGTATGGAACCATCTTCGAGCCTTGGGGTTCCGCCACTACGAGGTTTCCAGCTTCTCTCGCAATGACAGGGTTTGCAAGCACAACCTTACCTACTGGAATCTCGACAGCTATGTGGGCCTGGGTAGCAGCGCCGTATCGGCTCTGCGTACTGGCTCCTCATTGCACCATTTCAGCCAGAACCAGGCTTTGGTTGGCTACGCATTGGCTGTTCCCTTTTCTGGCTACAGTGGTGAGACCCTCACCCTTTCCGAACATCTGGAGGAGTTTATCATGATGGCCCTCCGTACAGATATCGGCATTGATAAACCACTGTTTTCACTACGGTTTTCCCGATCTTTTGACAAGTTTTTTTCATCAGTAATTGAAACATTGGATCCAAGCTGGTTTGTATCTACAGAGCAAAGTTTTTCACTGACAGAAATTGGATTTATGGTCCTTGATGAGGTGGTGTTGCGCTTTGCCATGGCGGTTTTGTGACTACTTGACCGGCATGTACCGCTGTGATACCCTAAATAAGTTGCATTACATGCAAGTATTCTACACAATTAAGAGGTTCAAATTATGTCCGGCCATAGTAAATGGGCTACCATCAAACACAAAAAGGGTCTAGCTGACGCTAAGCGCGGCCAGAAATTCACCAAACTGATCAAAGAGATCTCAGTTGCGGCCAAAATGGGTGGTCCTGACCCTGAATCAAATGCCAGACTGCGAACTGCCATGCTCAAGGCACGGACCGAAAACATGCCCAAGGACAATATCGAACGGGCCATCAAGAAAGGTTCGGGCGAGATGGAGGGCTCTGTATTCTACGAGCTCACCTATGAAGGGTATGCCCCCGGCGGTGTCGCCCTCATCATCGACACCCTCACCGACAACAAGAATAGGACCGCCAGTGATGTGCGCAGCACCCTCACCAAGAGCGGAGGCACCTTGGGTGCAACCGGTTGTGTCTCCTACATGTTCCAGACAAAGGGAATCATCACCTACGATTCGACCAAATATACGGAAGAGCAGATCTTTGAGGTAGCTTTGGAGAATGGGGCAGACGATGTCACCTCAACGGATGAGATGATCGAGGTCATAACCGCACCAAACGATTTTGCAAACGTCCTTGAAGCCCTCCAGGGTGCAGGTTTTGAGCAGGAAAGTGCAGAGATTGAGAAAGTAGCAGACCTGAATGTCACCCTTGAGGCTGATAAAGCACGCAAGGTTCTCAAAATTATTGACAAGCTCGAGGAACTTGATGATGTACAGCAGGTTTCCACCAACCTGGAGCTTCCCGATGATTTTGAGGACAGCGACGAAGAATAGCCTATGCTGATCCTAGGTATTGATCCAGGATATGCAAAGACAGGCTGGGGAGTTATCCAATCCAACGGGCAACTCAACCGGCCTGTTTCTTATGGCGTGATCAATACATTGCCAGCCATGGCTGACAATGATCGTATCCATTTCATAGCCAAGTCCGTTGGGGAGATAGCCATCGCCCAGAACGTTTCCGTGTGCAGCATGGAGGACATATTCTTTACCAAGAACGTGAGTTCTGCCATCAACGTGGCAAAGGTAATCGGAGCGGTAATACACCAGCTCTCCCTCCAATCGATAGAGGTGAAGCTCTTCAGTCCCATGACTATCAAGAGCGCCGTCACAGGATACGGGGGAGCGGACAAGAAACAGGTGCAGGAGATGGTTCGTCTGCTGTTGGGTTTCCAGTCGATCCCCAAGCCCGATCATAGCGCTGATGCCCTGGCAGCAGCGCTCTGTTATGCAGTCTACAATGCCACACAGTCGAGGATGAACAGCGTATGATCCATGCAATTATCGGAGACATAGTCTCCATCAAAGAAGGGGTGGTTGTATTGCGGTGCAACTGTATCGAGTACTCTTTGCACACTTCCACCCAGACAGCAAGTCGCCTGAGCCAGCTCACAGGCGACGATCGGCTGGGCATCCGCCTGCTTACCACCTTGGTACACAGGGAAGACAGCATGACCTTGTTCGGCTTTTTTGATGAGGCCGAGCGGGAAGCCTTCAGGCAACTGCAGACAGTCTCGGGTATAGGATCGAAGCAGGCACTGCGAATCCTGAGCGGCATCAGCGTGAAGCATTTGGCACAAGCATTGGACAGTGGTAATGTGAAGCTGCTCTCATCCATACCTGGTATTGGGCCGAAGACCGGTCAGAAGATGATCCTGGCCCTACGCAACGTGTTGGTGTTGGAAGATGATGAGAAGGGGCCTGCCCCCTCCTCTAGCAAGAGAGCAGCACTCAAGCAGTGGGGTGATATCCTCGATGCCCTTGTTGACATGGGCTATGAACGTCGGAAAGTGGAAGATGTCGTAGAACGCCTGGTGACCGAAGATCGGGAGAAGCTCTCCTCTCTCAGTCACCACGAAACGGAAGAGTACATTTTCCGAAGTGCAATCATTGCACTGGGGTAATGCATGGATAGTATGGAAACCAATATGAGTGAACTTGATGCACTGCAGAGCAGTTCTGTAGTCTCGACCACCTTTCAGCAGGAAGTGGACAAGGCCGAGAATATTCTCAGGCCGAAGATGCTGTGTGACTTCCAAGGCCAGCAGAGGCTGAAGGACAACCTAGCAGTCTTTGTACAGGCTGCAAGGGGAAGATCTGAGCCCTTGGACCATACTTTTCTCATAGGACCGCCAGGCTTGGGCAAGACGACCCTGGCCTCGATCATTGCCAATGAGATGGGATCGGAGATCCGCATGACCAGCGCCCCTGCCTTGGACAAGCCCAAGGACCTTGCCGGGATCCTGACCAATGTGACCGAGAACTCCGTATTCTTCATCGATGAGATCCACCGCCTCAAACCAGTCTTGGAAGAGATGCTCTACATCGCCATGGAAGATTTCGAGATAGACTGGGTCATCGGCCAAGGTCCCGCTGCCAGGACGATGCGCATTCCCCTGCCTCGCTTCACCCTCATCGGCGCGACAACCAAGGCAGGCTCTGTCTCCAGTCCCCTGGCATCACGGTTTGGCATCACAGCTCATATAGAATTCTATACGGAGAAAGAGCTTGCCCAAATCATTGAACGATCAGCACACATCATGGAAATTGAGATTGATGGAAAAGCCATCATCCAGCTGGCAAAGTGCAGTAGGGGAACCCCCAGGATCGCCAACCGCCTGCTGAAGCGACTGCGTGACTTTGCCTCGGTCATGGGTGATGGCAAGGTAACCATTGAGATAGTGAACCATGGTCTTGAAAGGCTGGGCATCGATACCAAGGGTCTGGAGATGCAGGACAGGAACATTCTCAGGACCATCATAGAGTTTTATGACGGAGGCCCTGTTGGGGCTGAGACCCTCTCCATATCCGTAGGGGAGGCCATAGAGAGCCTTGAGGACTTCTATGAGCCCTACCTCATACAGAAAGGGTATCTGAAGCGCACCCCCCGTGGACGAATGACGACAAAGAAAGCTTACGACTTGCTGGGACTCCCCTGCAAAAGGAATATGGATGAAAATCAAGGAATACTCTTTTGACCTACCCCCACATTTGATAGCCCAGACTCCCGCTGACAAGCGCGGCTCTGACCGCCTGATGGTAGTGAACAGGGCAACAGGGAGTGTCATCGATTCAGAGATGTCCAGCTTTGTAGAGTATCTTCCAGAGGGTTGCATCCTTGTGGTGAATAACAGCAAGGTACGCAAGGCTCGCCTGTATGGTTCCAGTGAGACAGGGGGAACTGTTGAATTCCTCTTTTTGGAGGAGAACCAGGACAAGAGCTGGCAAGCGATGGTCACCAAGGCAAAAAGGCAGCATGTGGGAAAACGCTACACCTTCGGTAGTGAAGACTTTCTGTTTCACGCCCAGATAGTATCAGAACATGGGGACGGTACCCGAACCGTCCGTTTCGACGAAGAGGTCACCGAAGAGTTTTTCCAGAAGCTGGGACACGTGCCCCTTCCTCCCTACATCAAGCGCGATGACGACTTCCAGGATGAGAGGCGCTACCAGACCATCTATGCAGAGAGTGAAGGCTCTGTAGCAGCTCCCACTGCAGGCTTGCATTTTACCCCTGAAATACTGAAACAGATTGAAGCGAAGGGGTGTAGGCTTGTTCCGATTACCCTCCATGTAGGACCGGGGACCTTCCTGCCGGTACGCACAGAAGAAATCGATGACCACCATATGCACTACGAGCGGTATGAGATCAGTGAGGAAAGTGCACGCATCATCAACGAGGCCAAACGGAATGGCATCCCTATTGTTGCCACGGGAACCACCAGCGTACGGACGCTGGAAGGCGCCTTTGATGAAAATACAGGGAAGATAGCGGCAGGCCTGAACAGGACAAACCTCTTTATCAAGCCAGGCTACACGTGGAAGGTAGTGGACCATATGCTGACAAACTTCCACACCCCACAGTCAACCCTGTTGGTGTTGGTAGCGACCTTTGCGGGGAAAACGCTCATCGACAGAGCATATCAGCATGCTATCGATGAGCGCTATCATTTCTTCAGTTACGGGGACGCGATGTTTATTCTGTGAACAGCACTTTCCTGATCTCGGCGGCGATAGCTTCCTTGCTCTGCATCCCATCGATGCGGTAAAACTTGACCTCTTTTGGCAGGGAGCTGAACAGCCTTTCATAGTTGGTCTTGACCTGTTCCAAAAACTCATGCCGGTCAAAGAGCTCGGACGAGTTGCCCCTGCTCTCTATGCGCCTGATACACTCCTCGACAGGGGTATCGATAAAGAACAGGTACTCGGGGGCAGGAAACTGGTTCAGCTCCTCAACCCTCTCTAAGGGACACTCAACCCCTTGGTATGCGAGGGAGGAGTAGATATAGCGGTCACAGATGACCAGCTTGCCTTTCTCCAGCTCACTTGCCATGCCATATATAGGATTATAGAGATGATCCTCGCGGTCTGCTGCATAGAGCATCGCCAAGGCAAGGGGTGTCGTTACTATCTGTTTTTTCAACACAGCCCGGACAAGTCGTCCAATGGGCTTGTCTGTTGGTTCGAACGTTGCACGGCAGGATCTGAGTTCCTTGTCGCATGTCTCTGCCAACAATTGCATCTGTGTGGTCGTCCCCGACCCATCAAGTCCTTCAAATACTACAAGATTCTCAAATATTGGTGACATTACACTTCTCCTTACACCCTCTTATGGTACTATAAAGGAGGCTTAGCGTAAATCAGTTTCATGAGGAAGAAGCGGTATGATGTGCCGTCAGTGGTGGCAAAGATAGCACAATACGGTATACTGGGCGAAAGGTTTTAATAGGTGAGATATCATACTACGTTCAAAGATATAGCAGTTTCCATCCTGGTGGTGCTCTCTTGTACCGCCATCTGCCTGTATGGGATGCTATTCTTCAGTGTAATAAACCCTGCCCAACCCTTTGCCGATTACCTTGTAGCAAGGCTTGACAGAGGCTCCTCATTGTCCTTCAGGGCAGAGAGCCTGAAGCGGTCTTTTTTCAAGGAAGTCGAGCTGAAGGGTTTCTCCATTGGCCTTGATGAAGAAACTGCTGTTGACTCTGAAGCACTGGTGATGGATAGGGGAGTGGGTGAGTTGCTGCTCTCTCTCTTGGGCAAGGGAAAACAATTCACCTTCACCCTGAAACAGCCCTCCCTTGATATCTCCATGGCCCAGTTGGAGAGTCTTGGGGGAGGATCCCCTTCAAACGACTCCTTACTGCTTTCTTCCTGGCTTGGGCGCAACTCCCTGGTTTTTGCTACCGACTCCCTCAGCGTACAGCTTACCGGACCCTCATTCTCGACTACCCTTCGTCAGGCAGACCTCTCCCTCTCCTTATCGCCCAAGGTTGAGATCGCCTCCTTCACCGGTAGTATTGGCAGTGCAGAGGCTAGGGTGGGGCAGGCCAAGGTGCAGTTGGAGCGCATCACCTTCGACAGTGACTCCACCCTTTCCTTTTCTGCTGAGGCAAGCAGGGGAAAGCTCTTTTTTGCAGGATCAGAAACCCAATACGAACAACTGGCCCTTGCAGGCCAGATTCCATCCCCGGATATCACCAAAGGCACCCTTGGCATCGATTTTTCGTTGGCAAACCTCACACTTTTGCACCCCGATCTCCAGGCTACGATACCCAAGCTCTCTTCACGCCTCACTCTTGAAGACAGCAAGTTCTCCACCTTGGAAGCCTCCTACGACGAACTTGAAATGAGTACTTCTAACGTGGTCCTGCATGCTCCCACCTCCACCTTCAACCTGAAACAGGATGAAAACTCCTTGTTGCTTGGCTTTGCTACCAGAGTAGGATCTCCGCTTACCATCCAGATGGAAGGATTTTCGCCCCTTGTCACCGATACTCTGATAGGAACAGCCCAGCTGGAGGAGAGTGGGAAACTCTATGCAAGGGTTTCGCTGCAAGGTATTGAGGCGAGTATAGGCTCCACGTACTTTGGCCTTGACCAGGTTCAGCTCTTCAGTGATGCACTGCTAGGCCCTGATGGTATCGACGACATCACAGTTTCACTGGAATCTGAGGCCATTGTTGATTTTGCCGATGCCGGGATAACCCTGTCCTCTTCCCTTATGGCCAACTTGAATCTTTCTGATGATTTTACCACCCTTTCCAGCTCGATCTCCTTTCCTTCCTTGACGTCTGACCTCATACTGGAGCCTTTCTCCGGTGAGGTTGCCTACCAGCAGAATCTTCAGGGAGGACAGGCGCAAGGTCGCCTCTCCCATAAGGACCAGCTGTTGCTCAATGTTTTGTACGACCTTCCAAAGGATGATAAGGGGACCTTCTCCATCCAGGGAAGGATGCAGGACTTCACCATTGGCTTGGCTAGGCCAACCCTTGACCGGTATGCACCATTTCTCTCCCCCTATTACTCCGATCTGACCCGTCTGACGGGAAACCTCTCGTTCCAGTCAACGCAAGGAACCGGAACCATCCTGGGTTTTGACGGGACCTTCTCCTCTGACTTGGTCCTTTTGGATGCATCGCTGGGAAACAGGAATCTCAATGCAGGCTTTACTGTCCTTGCAGGCATAGAGGGGGATTCGGTGGTGGTTGATTCTCTGAGCCTGACAACTTCCGACCTTCGCCTCGCTTACAGCGGATCGACAGAACTCAACTATTGGCTTCCCTCAGGTGCCCTAGAGCTCTTTGATACCGAGGAGGGACGGTTGCTCATCGCTGCCAGCTTCTCCCCACTGCCTCCCAACAAGTATCGCTACGGCATTACCACCCCCTTGGTCCCATCACTCAATTTTGAGGGTGTCATAGCGAGGCAAGGGTTGGAAAACCTCATAGGGGAGGCAGACTTATCGGTCTTCGACCAGTCGTATCCCCTCAATTTCACCTTCTTGCTGCCCACGTTGCAACTTGAGTTGGAAAGCTTGGACAACCTCTCCCTAAAAGCCTATCTCGCTCCCCCTTATCGTGCCAATCTTGTGGCAAGAAACCTCCTTATGCCTCAGATAGGGCTCTTTAACCAGTCAGATGTGGATGGACATTTCATCCTGCAGTTCAACACACTCAATGACTGGAAACTTGAAGCCAATGATTTCAGCATAGGTTCACTGCTGTTCAATGGGATCGCCTATGACCTCGAGGGATCAGTGTTTATCTATCCTTCCTCCCTTCTGTCCAAGGATATCAAGCTGAGCCAAGGCTCTTCAGTCTTTGACCTGTCGCTGAACTACAAGGGTGGTGAACTCCTTACTACCTATCTAGCTGAAGGACTCTCTCCCTTCACCTTTACCTTCGTCATTGCGGAAAAGGATGAGCCCAAGATCTCCCTTGCGATGACAGGAAGCAAGGAAAGGGTAGAAACCCTGTTTGAAATTAACCAAGTTGGCCTGCAGAGGTTCTTCTCATCCTTGTCAGAGGTATCGCTCTCCCTTACAGCCTATGGATTCACTGATTTCAAGAAGAGGGTCAGCATGGATGGCAAGCTTGGCCTGGAAAGCCCTCTCTACACCTTCTTTTCCGATCTCAGTGCAACTGATACGCAATTGAAGCTAGAGCATGGCCTCTTCAAGCAAGGGGATCTTGCAATCAGGGATATACAGCTACGTCTGGATGCCCAGGAGGGCCTGCTGCTCTCCCAAGGAAGACTCAACCATATCAGGACCATCCCCTATACGCAGCAGGCTTCCCATTTCAACCTCTTGCTATCCATACCGTTCTCCAGCCCAGGCTCCCTCTTTGATATGGGTAGGGTCATCAGGGATCTCCCTGTCCAAGGCGTCAGTGGGAATATTTCCATCGATGACCTGTTGCTCCTGGGCGAGAAGGGTATTGCCGATGGAAACTACAGCTTCAGCTATAAGGAGAACACCTTTGCGGTGACCAGCCCCCTGCTGGATCTTCACTACGATGGGATTGATGGCTCTGTCCGAGCCAGAGTGGATAAGGAGTTTGGTATCGGTCTCGATCTTGAAGGGTGGATCAGGGCCGATGACCTCTACATCAAGGCTGAGAACATGCATTTCCCCCTTACGTTGCTGAACCGCCTGTTTGTGAAGCCGATATTTGGCTTTATCGAGGGTATTGCCCAAGGGGAGGCCATCATAGGGGGGTCACTGACCAAACCCAAGCTCTACGGGCAGCTCTCCCTTGATGCAGCTTCCATGGAACTCTTCTGGCTTCCCAAGGACATCCTCTCGGTCAGGGGAGCTACGCTCACCATCAATGGGGAGAGGGCTACAAGCCCGACGTTCCCCTTCTTCTCTACCAACACGGAGACCGGTGTCACCGTACGGGGGCTTGCAAGCATCCGTGCAGATTTTGATGGACTCAACCTGAGCAGCTACGAGATTGATGCACGTACTACTGAGGGGCAGGTCTTTGTGTTCATCCCGATCCAGAGCATCGATGCTGAGATCCGCACCTATGCTGAGGGTTCCTTCAACCTGTTTGGAATCGGGTATCAGACATGGATCTCAGGTGAGGATATCCTGGAGAACACCACCATCAGCCTAGGGATACGCGATCTTCCCTTCTGGTATGTTCCCACAGGCAAGACCAGTACAAATTTCAAGTTAACCACAGGCAAGAATGTATCCTTCTTCTATCCAAACCCGGAAAATCCTTTCATTAATGCTACCCTGACCGAAAACCAGAACTTTGAGGTCATGTTTGACCATACGACAGGGGATATTGCCCTCGACGGCACCTTCGCCTTCCGCAGTGGGGAGATCTACTACTTCCAGAAGAACTTCTTCATAACCGAGGGGTCGCTAGGCCTGCATACCGATGCACTCTCAGGCTCCTCAACCATACAACCCAGGATCAACCTCCGTGCAAAGCTGACGGACTTTGACCGCCAGGGCAATCGGGTGGACATCTTCCTTATCCTCAGGGACTCGAACCTGACGAATATCAATCCGCAGTTTGAAAGTATCCCGAACAAGGATATCAATGAGATCCTGGAGATCATGGGCCAAAGCATCCTTCCCTCCAGTGCATATGGACAGGTCAACCTCTACAGCGTTGTCTCCCTTGCTGCTGCAGCCACAGATGTGGCGGGCAGGCTAGGGTATCTCTCCACGTCCAACAACAGTGCCCTGACAGAATCCATACGCATCTCATTGGGTCTGGACCTCTTCAGCCTGAGAAGCAACATCGTGCAGAACATTCTCTTTGATGCCCTGCCTGGAAGCTCCCTTGGCTCAAGCTTCAGTCCCCTTGCAAGATATTTGAACAATACCACCATATTTATGGGAAAATATATCGGAAAGGATTATTTTCTCAAGGCACTGATCCATCTGAGCGCCACCGACAGGTCCAAGATCAAACGTTCGTTTGTAGCCTCTGACCTTGCCATCGACCTGGAGCTCTCCCTGGAATGGAATAATCCTTTGGGTACATTCTCATTTTTCACACAACCGAATGAGTTGTCGATATATAATATTTTCGATACCATTGGTTTCAGTGTAACCAGACGAATAGTTTTGCGTTAAACAGTTTGATAGGAGTCAACATGGGCAATCGGAAGATAGAGCGGGTTTTTTGTATCATACTTATACTTGTAGTGGCGCTTGCCACACTTGGGGCAGCAGAAGAGCAAGCATGGTATGTAGGGAAGAAGATTGCATCCTTTTCAAACATTGGTTTGCAGAATGTCGACAAGGATACCGTCGCTGACGTACAGTACCCTTTTGTCGGAAAGGTCTTCACTGATGAACTGTTCAATGAGTTGCAGGGCAAGCTCTACGCAATGGACACATTCCTCTATTTCCTTGCCGAAGCTCAGAGGGGCGGACCTGAAGACAACTCGCTGGTCATTGAGATGGAATTCTTCGAGCTTCCCTATATCGATACGGTGGTCCTGGTCGGCAATGACAACATAAAGAACAAGGATATTACCGAGGTCATCACAGCAAAGACAGGCACCTTCCTTCAGGAACAGGCAATCGACCTCTCACGGGAGGCTATCCGTACGCTGTATCAGAAAAAGGGGTACGCAGAGGCAACTGTTGCAAGCACCTATAGCGTACAGGAAGATACCAACAAGGCGAGCATTACCTATACCATTACCGAAAACAGCCAAAAGAGAATAGGGGAGATAGCATTTGAGGGCAATGAGGTGTTTTCTGCTGACCTGCTGAAGAAACAGCTGGAAAGCAAGGCCATAACCTACTTCAATGCAGGCTACTACAATCCCCTTACCGTCGAGACTGACAAGCAGAAGCTGCTCTCATACTATGGCAGCAATGGCTATATCGAGGCAAAGGTCAATGAAGTGCGTACCGAGGATATCAGCGAAGAGGGGGACAAGTTCACCCGCCTGCGCATCACGTACAGCATTGATGAGGGTGAGCAGTGGTTCTTTGGTGGCATTACCGTCGAAGGGAACACCGTCTTTTCCAACGAGGAGTTCCAGAACCTCATTGCCATGAAGAAAGGTGCCGTCCTCGATCAGAGCCGAGTGCAGACCCAGATAGCAAATGTCGCTGACCTCTACTGGAACAACGGCTATATCTTCAACCTCATGTCCACTGAGGAGAGACGGGATGAAGAGAATCGGACCATCTCCTTTGTCCTGAAAGTCCAGGAGAACCAGCAGGCTGTCATCGAGGACATCCGCCTCGAAGGCACGACGAAGACCAAGGATTATGTATTCCTACGGGAGCTCACCTTCAGTGTTGGGGATATATTCAGCAAGGAACAGCTGATAAAGAGTGCCCAGAACATCTACAACACCCTCATCGTCACCGATGTCCAGTTTGACATCATCAACGGAAGCAAGGAGGGGACAGTCATTCCTGTCTTTACCGTAGTCGAAGGTAACCAGATGGATATCCAATTCGGAGCCACTTTTGGCGGTAATGTCGACGGCTTCCCTGTCAGTGGTTTCTTGCAGTGGTCTGACAAGAACCTCGGGGGAACCGGGAGAGACCTCTCCATCTCCACCACGTTGAGCCCTGACACCCAGAATGTCTCGGTCTCCTTCAGTGACGGATGGGTTGGTACCAGGCGTTGGTCAAACGGGCTGACCCTCTCCTTTGAGCGTAGCGTCAAGGATTCCACCCTGCAAAGGGGAACGGGAAGTGACTACAAGGGACTCAACACGACAGATACCGCCTATCCCTTGGGCTACAGCAGCTATGCCAGCTATCAGGCTGCAAACAAGGCCCTTCCTCCCAGCAACTACCTGATGACCTACGACTACCAGAGGTTTGCCATCGGGTACAACTCAGGCTATACCTTCATGTTCCGCCCGGGCTCGCTGATCCTCTCAGGAGGTGTCTCCATCGGGCTCAACCATGCATCCTATGATCGTGACCTCTATGATCCGTTCGAAAAGCTCATCAAGATGTATGGGGACAGGTGGCAGTTCTCCAACCGCATCACCTTAGGTCTGACCTGGGATGGAAGGGACCGTATCGAGAACACCTCCCGGGGGTATCTCTTCTCGCAGAGCTTCGCCTATGCGGGAGGAATTCTCGGCGGTCTTTCCAACTATATCCGCTCCTCCAGCAGTGCCAGTGGGTATGTGACGCTCTTTACCTTTACCCTTGATGAGAAGAAGGCAAATGTAGTGCTCGGGGCTACCTCCACGCTGAACATCATGCTTCCCCAGTTCTACGCCAACGAGAACGGTACGTGGGATTGGAGACCTGCTAAGGAGGGAGCCACCCAGTACGAGATGCTGTACATCGACGGCATGAACATCGGGCGTGGCTTCTCTGTTGTCTTCGACCAGTCCCTGCTCTTTGACAATCAGCTCTCCATAAGCTGGCCCCTGGCCCATAATGTGCTTTCAGCTGAGATCTATACCAGTGCGACCGGAGTCATTCCCACCCTGGAAGATTTCTCAGGACTGGATTCCTTGGCCTGGTACTACTCCATGGGTGCTGGTATCAAGCTGAAGATCCCAGGCTTCCCCCTTGGCCTCTACCTGGTAAAGAATGCCACCTATATTGACAACACCTTCTCCTGGAGCCAGAACAATACCCTGTTCCGCAGTTCAAATCCTGACAGTGGGCTCAGTTTGGTGCTTGCCATCACGACCTCGTTCTATTGATCGGTATGGCTACTGAAAGACGTGTCACTCCCATGATGGAGCAGTACAACAGGATCAAGGCAGAGCATCAGGACAAGGTACTCTTCTTCCGCCTTGGGGACTTCTATGAGATGTTCGACGCCGATGCCGTGGAGGTTTCACGCCTGCTCAACATCACCTTGACCCGTCGTGGTAACCAGATGATGTGCGGCATACCCCACCATGCATCGAAGATCTACATCAAGCGGCTTCTGGATGCCGGTAAGAAGATCGCCATCTGTGAGCAGATCGATCTTCCCCAGAATGCCAAGGAGATAGCGACACGAAAGGTGGTGCAGATAGTCTCTCCAGCGACGGTCATTGAGGATGACTTTCTTGATGCGAGTAGCAACAGCTATGTGCTGTGCATATCCCTTCAGAGACGCACTATCTCCATCAGCTATGCTGACATCACCAGTGGAGAGTTTGTGCTCAGGATTGTGCCTCTCGAGCGACAGTTCATCTCGCTACTCTCCGTCCTGGAACAGGTAGGCCCGCGTGAAGTGCTTGTCAACGAGGATGACTATTTCTCCAATCCTGAGTTCAAGGCTGTCATTGATGGCCATCAGGCTATGGTCACCAAGCTTCCTCCCTGGTATTTCAGGATTCAGGATGGATATCAGAAGATGTGCACCCAGGTGGGTACCACCACCCTGAAAGCATTTTCCCTGGAGAGGGACTCTCCCGAAATAGCCAGCGGAGGAGCTCTGCTACACTATCTTGAGGATTCGGCAAGGACAGCTCTAACTCATATCTCCCATTTCACCGTTGAGAATGAGGAGCGCTACCTGCGTATCGATGAGGCTAGCCGCAAAGGCCTGGAGCTCCTTGCAAACAATACAGAGGGAAGTGCCAAGTTCACCCTCTATTCCGCCATCAATTCCACCCTTACCAGTGCAGGATCGCGTCTGTTGAAGAGGTGGATCACCTTCCCTTTGGTGGAAGTGGATCAGATACTAGAAAGGCAGGGATGGGTCTCGTTCTTTGTCAAGGATCGCAAGGAGCTTGAACGTGTAAGGAATATTCTCAAAAAGGTCCTCGATATGGAGAGGCTTACCTCCCGCCTTGCCATGGAGCGTTCGACCAGCAGTGATCTGGTGGGCATATCCCAGACAGTGCATGCATTCTTTGCCCTGTTCAACGAGCAGTACCACTCTCTTTTGGACAATACCATTTCACAGGAGGATATCCTGGCCCTGGTGGAAGTTGTCAAGGAGATCGACAATGCCATCAATGAGGCCCATCAGGGGCCTTTCCAGGAAGGCCAGGTCATCCTCGATGGCTTTGATGACCGTCTTGATGAGCTTCGCTCCATTAAGGGGGGAGGCAAGCAGTTGCTCGCCTCCTATCTTGCAAGGATTCGTGAGGAGACGGGCATCACCACCCTGAAACTCTCCTCCAACAAGATTCTCGGGCACTACCTTGAGGTCTCCAAGGGCCAGGTTGACAAGGTCCCCTCATCTTTCTACAGGAAACAGACACTGGTGAATGCAGAGCGATACACCAGTGATGAACTTATCGAATGCGAACAGAAGATACTTCTGAGTTCCTCAGAGGCTGAAAAACGTGAACGCCTTGTGTATGACTCCCTCCTGGAGAAGACCCGTGCGATGAAAGGTCCCCTATTGGCAATTGCAGAGCTGCTCTCCAGGGTCGACTGCCTGCAGGGCTTTGCCACCACAGCGAACAAGCATGACTACTGCGCACCTCTCTTTGTCGATTCCAACTCGCTTGTGATAGAGGGGGGACGTCACCCTGTTGTGGAACAACAGCTGGGCATTGGATCTTTTGTTCCCAATGACCTCACCATCGAGGAGGAGGGAGAGCGTTTCTGCCTCATCACCGGTCCCAATATGGCAGGAAAATCAACCTATCTTCGCCAGACTGCCCTGATAGTTCTCCTCAGCCAGATAGGCAGCTTCGTCCCTGCGAGGAAGGTGAGGTTGGCTGTGGTGGACCGCCTCTTCTGCAGGGTAGGCTCCAGTGACAATCTTGCCCGTGGGGAATCGACATTCCTGGTGGAGATGCAGGAAGCAGCCCACATTCTCAGAACTGCAACAAAGAATTCCCTGGTCATCGTTGATGAGCTGGGTAGGGGAACCAGTACCCAGGATGGGATGTCCCTCGCCTATGCCATGATGCAGTCCCTGCTGGAAATGGGATCAAAGACATTGTTTGCCACCCACTACCATGAGTTGGCCCATCTGGACAACTCGCTGGTGCAGTTGCTTACCCTGCAGGTTCTTGAGCAGGGAAGCAACATCACCTTTGTGCGAAAGGTCATCAAGGGGATAGCGAACAGTTCCTATGGCCTGAATGTGGCGAAGATGGCGGGCGTGCCCGCCTCGTCCTTGCGTAAGGCGAGGTATTTCCAGAAGAGGCACTTTGCCGAGTATGGCATAGCAAGTCCCCAGCTTGAGCTGTTTGCAGACAATGAGATGAGCATTGATACAGACCTTCCTTCCCTTTCAACAGGGGAGGAAGCGGTCCTGGAGAAGATTCGCGACTTCTCGGTGGAGCATTCATCCCCCCTCTCGGCATTGGTCCTGTTGGAGGAGCTCAAGGATCTGCTTGAAGCAGAATGAACAGAAACCTCCCTCTAACGGTATGCTGTGTATCTATTGCGGGCGCTTCAGTGATGCTCTTCTCTGCCCCCACTGTACTGATGCCCTGAACAACCAGGCCTTGGCTCTGAGACATACTGATTTCTGTCCCTGCTGTGGACATCCACTTCAGGATAGCGCCTATCCATGTCTTTTCTGTCTGGAAGGAGTGCAGGCATATGCCTCCTATACAGGTATTGTCTCCGCCTTGCTCAACCAGTTCAAGGCTGGAGAACAAAAGAGAGTGGCGAAGATACTCGCACCGCTCTACATCCCTATGCTGAAAACCCTTGAAAAGCCCCTGCTCATACCCATCCCTGCAAGCAGGAGGGGGTATTCCGAGCGTGGGTTTGACCAGGTGCTGCTGATGTGCAGGATACTGAACTCTCGTCAGGGATACCCAGTACTGCGCTTATTCTCCCAGAAAGGGGAGGGTCAGAGCAAGTTCCTCTCACGATCAGAGCGTCAGAGTCGCCATACCCTTTCGTTGCGCCCGAAAGACAAGCAGGTTGCCCTGTATGCAGAGGCGGGCAATACCTTTGTCCTGGTGGATGATATCCGTACTACAGGAACCACCCTAGCAACCTGCAGGGAGTTGCTCACAAAGAGGTATGGCATTGATGCCCGTTCGGCCGTAATTGCCATGGTTTGAATATTTATTGACAAAATATCACTTTCAGGCAAACATTTCTCTCTGTTTGCTCATGAATACCAACCTTATGATTGACAAAAGGGGGGTATCTGCATACTATACACGTAGGATATGTCTGATTATTGGGGGATCGCTCGAAGGCGAATCCCTTTTTTATGACAATTGGAAAGGTATGTTAGGAACAGGAATACAAAATACAAGTTTATTTGCGGAGTACTCTCCGCTTTTGGAAGCCCTTGGGATTACCCTCGTTGATATCAGCAGGATTGACCGCGGCTTCAGTGTCGGGGTACACATCACCATCATGACCAAGGCTCGTGAGGTGGATGTTTCTGATTGTTCGAAAGTCTACAAGCTGGTCTACCCACGCATGGAGTTGCAGCTGGACGAACGAGATCTCGAACTTGAGGTATCCACCCCAGGTTTGCAGAGGACGATCAAGGATGTGTATGAGTTCACCCTCTTCGAGGGCAAGCGTGTTCGGGTCTATGATACAGCTCATAGTGATTGGGTCAGTGGTCTTATCACTACCAGCGATGATAGTTCAGTTACCCTTAGTACTGCCTATATTGGCGATTCAAAAGAGATGATAGAGACAATGGTCGTACCCTTTGCTAGAATTCAGAAGGCAAAGCTCGACTATAGATGGGAGGACAATACACATGGCAACTGATTTAGGTGACGCTATCCGAAGCATGGTGGCGGAAAAGAATATTTCAGAAGATCTGGTACTGAACACTATTGAGGAAATTCTCCGTGCTGCCTATAAGCGCAAGTATGGTACAGAGGAGAACGCAGTCATTGAATTCAGTGATGATTATTCTTCAGTGGAACTCAGTGCAAGACGAAAGATAGTCGATGATGATGAGTGGTACAATGAAGTCACCGAAATTGCCTTAAGTGATGCCAAGGAGATCCATGAGGATTGTGAGATCGGAGATGAGTTGCTCATCCCGGTTGACCTGAAGGAATTTGACCGCATCAGCGTGCAAAGTGCCAAGCAACGTGCTCACCAGAGTTTCAGGGATATTCAGAAGGATACGCTGTATAGCGAGTTCAAGGCCAAGGAAGGACAGCTGATCATCGGATACTTCCGCCGTCAGCTTCCCAATGGTGACATCTATGTCGACATTGGGTCTACCGAAGGTATCCTGCCAAGACGCAACCAGAGCAGTCGTGAAAGTTATGGCAGCAATGACAAGATCAAATGTTATGTCGAGAATGTGGAGAAGGCCGAACGCGGAGTCCGCGTCGTTCTTTCCAGGACCAGCACAGAGTTGATCAGACACCTCTTTGAGGTTGAGATTCCTGAAATTGCGCAGAATCAGATCGATATCATCAAGATTGTCCGTGAAGCCGGATATCGCACAAAGGTAGCTGTTGCATCACGTAATGATGAAATAGACCCCGTTGGTGCCTGCGTCGGGTTGAAGGGAAATAGAATTCAGACTATCATGGGTGAGATAGAAGGGGAGAAGATTGATATTCTTCGCTATGACACCAACCCGTTGAACTATATCCGCAACGCCCTTTCCCCAGCTCAGGTCAAGGATGTTGTGGTTTTGGACAAGAATATTTTCCATGCTGTGGCAATAGTGGATGAAAGTCAGCTCTCCCTGGCCATTGGAAAGCAAGGACTGAACGTCAGGCTTGCAAACAAGCTTGTGGACTGGATCATTGATGTAAAGACCCAGGCCCAGTTCAATGAGTTGGATATTGCAACTGAAGCTCGATCACGGGCAGAGAGTTTCTTTGGCCAGCCTGATGAGTTTGGGGAGATGCCAAGGTTCGACGAACAGTTCCAACCTGTTGCCGCCGATCTCCAGGAGGCACCAGCTGTTGAAGAGAGCCTTGTCGATGAGGACGAGATTGCACTTTCTGACCTTCCCATGGATGCAAAGCTGTTGCAAAAGCTGCAGTTCCATGATGTGTACAGCGTTGAGGAGTTCATCAACCTCAGCGAAGACGATATCGCTTCTTTTGCTGATTTGAGTGAGGAAGAGGTCATTGCAATTAAGGATACTATCAACGAGTATGTCGATATCGTTGAAGATGAAGAAGATGAAGATACCGAATATGTGTGCCCAAGCTGCGGTTCGGCGATCACCATCGATATGACTGTGTGCCCAAGCTGTGGTACAGGTCTTGCATTTGAGGTAGAGTAATATTATCCAAGAGGGAATAATGACGGAAGAGAATAATAAGCCAAAAGCAACGTTGATCAAACATGTAGTACATCCATCGGAAGCCAAGGAAGAGAAGAAGACTTCTCCTAAGGAACCCGAAACAAAACCCAAGTCTCCTGAAAAGAGAAGGGTAGTTGTGGTGAAGAAGAAGGTTGTGGTCAAACCACAAGCTCGACCCGTTGCGTCCAGCTCTAGCACTGCTTCTTCAACTCCCACTCCGGAACAAAAACCGGCAGTTCAGAAGCGTACAGGTACGTTAAGAAAAACTGTACGTTCAACCGGGGATAAGATTACCACATCCCCACTGCATACCGGTCCCGTTGTAATAAGGCCTACCAACCTTCCTCCGGTACCCAACCAAGGGCAGACCGTCAAAGACCATGCCGAATGGCAGAGCAAGAATCCAAATGGAGCTGCTCCTCTGCCAGCACCCCCTTCCACGGGTCCCCGTATTGCCGGAACCGTTGGGGGCAGACCCGCTCCGGGAGCTCGCCCTCCCTATCAGGGTAACCGCTCAGGCGGGTACCAGGGACAGGCAGGTGGAGCACCAAGGACCGGTGGCTACCAGGGGAATAACCCTCGCCCTGCCGGTACTGGGTATCAGGGGAACAATCCCCGTCCAGCGGGAACAGGCTATCAGGGCAACAATCCCAGACCAGCCGGTACTGGCTACCAGGGGAACAATCCCCGCCCTGCCGGTGGGACAGGCTATCAGCCACGCCAAGGCGGATACCAACCTCGTCCAGGTGGAGGAGCTCCCGGTGGATTCAGACCACAGGGTGGAGGACCTGGTGGTCGTCCACCATTCAATCGCCAGGGTGGTGGTCCCCGTCCTGGAGGAGCTCCAGGGAGCAATGACCTCGAACTGAACCAGAGGACTCCCAAGAAATCCTTCAAGAAAAAGAGTTCCGCTTCCTACAAGAAGAGGAATGCTGAGGAAGAGAAAGAGTTCCAGATCCAGAGACGAAAAGAGCAGGCAGCTGCAAAGCTCGCCTCTGTTCCCAAGAAAATCGATATGATGGAAGTCATCTCTGTATCCGACCTGGCCAAGAAGATGAACCTGAAGGCCAGTGATATCATTGCCAAGCTTTTCAAGATGGGTATGATGGTGACGATCAATCAGCAGATCGATTATGAGACTGCTGAGATCATTTGTAGTGACTACAACTGTGAAGTGCACCTTGTCTCCCTCTATGATGAGACACTCATCTCCCGTGATCCTGAAACAGACAAGGATATGGTTGAACGAGCTCCCATTGTTACGGTAATGGGTCACGTTGACCATGGTAAGACCAAGTTGCTCGATGCCATTCGCTCTGAAAAGGTTGCCGAAGGTGAGTTTGGGGGAATTACCCAGCACATCGGTGCCTACAAGGTAGCCCTTGAAGGCAAGGGGGAAGTTGTCTTCCTCGATACTCCCGGACACTCGGCATTCTCCATGATGCGAGCGCGTGGAGCTCAGGTAACCGATATTGTCATCCTCGTAGTCGCCGCCAATGATGGGGTGATGCCCCAGACCCGTGAGGCCATTGACCACGCTCGTGCTGCAAATGTTCCCATCATCGTGGCAATTAACAAGATTGACCTTCCTGAAGCAAAGCCTGAAAGGGTGATGCAACAGCTCAGTGACCTTGGCCTGATGCCTGAGGAGTGGGGTGGACAGACTCTCTACTGCCAGATTTCCGCCTTGAAAAAGATTGGAATCGAGGAGTTGCTGGATACCGTACTGCTGCAGGCTGAGATGCTTGAGCTGAAGGTAAATGCCAACTGCCGTGCAGAAGGGAAGGTCATCGAGAGCCGAATCGACCAAGGTCGTGGTATTGTCGCCAGTGTGCTTGTCGAACGCGGAACACTGCGTCAGGGCGATCACTATGTGGCAGGTATCTACCCAGGTAGGGTACGGGCAATGTTTGACGACAAGGGCAACAAGATAGAAGAGGCAGGACCTGCAACCCCAGTTGAGATCATCGGACTTTCCGATATCCCAGGTGCTGGTGATCCGTTCCAGGTAACTGCTGATGAGAAGCAGGCCCGTCAGGTCGGTAACAAGAGACAGGAACTCGAGAGGATCGGTGACAGCCGAAACGTCAAGAAGATTACTTTGGACAACCTCTACTCGAAGATCAAGGAAGGGACCATCCAGGAATACAACGTCATCATCAAAGGTGACGTGCAGGGCTCAGTTGAAGCATTGCAGGGAACCCTTGATGCACTTTCGAACGATGAGATACACCTCAATGTCATCCGTGCCTCGGCCGGTGCGATCATTGAGAGCGACATCACCCTTGCCAGCGCATCCAATGCCCTGGTCATAGGCTTCAATGTCAGGCCAACTCCTCGTGCGCAAGCCCTTGCTGACCAGGAGAAGATTGAGATTCGCAAGTACAATATCATCTACGACGCAGTCGACGATGTAAGGGATGCCATGGAAGGCATGCTTGCACCGGATATTCGTGAAGTTGAGATTGGAACCGTTGAAGTTCGTGAAACCTTCAAGGTGCCCAAGATCGGTACCATTGCAGGTGCCATGGTCACCAGTGGCAAGGTCAAGCGTAACAGCCTGGTCAAGGTCATCCGTGACGGCATCCAGCTCAATACCAAGATGGTCAAGATTTCGAGTCTGAAAAGGTTCAAGGATGATGCCAAGGAGGTCGTTGAAGGCTTCGAATGTGGTATCGGCCTTGATGGTTTCCATGACCTTCAGAGTGGTGACATCCTGGAGATCATAGAGACGGAAGAAGTCGCACGCAAATTGGAGCAAAAGAGTAAGTAATGAGTGAATATAGCCAGAAACGAATAGAAGCAAAACTCTCCGAGGCTATCAGTACGCTGATAGTCAAGGGGGAGGTCAAGAACCCGAATGTAAGCACCCTCTGCTCGGTAAGTCGTGTAGAGCTTTCAGTCGACAACTCCTTTGCCATGGTGTTCATTTCCTCTGTATTGGACGAAGAGACCCTTCTCAAGAGTGTAGAAGGGTTGCAGAGTGCCAGCGGTTTCATCCAGAAACGTGTGGGGTCTTTCCTTAAGACGCGCAATACACCAGTGCTCAAGTTCAAGGCAGATACTTCTCTCCGAGATGGCCAGAAGATCAATGCACTGATCGATTCGCTGGTGAAAGATGGGGAATAGGGCAAGTATTCTCCTAGTACATAAGCCAAGTGGGGTAACCAGCTTTGCCTCCCTTGGCTCTATCAAGCGCACTGTCGATCCGAAAGTCGGACACGCCGGTACGCTTGATAAGTTTGCTCGCGGTCTCATGATTGTCCTGACCGGCAGCATGACCCGCCTGAACCAGGTATTCTCCACCATGGACAAACGCTACCGTGCAACCATCCTTTTTGGTAAGGAGACTGACACCCTCGATCCCGAGGGTGAGGTCATTGCAACAGCTCCTATCCCAACCCTACAAGAAATACAAGAAGCCATACCCCAATTCCTTGGAGATATCCAACAGAGCCCTCCACAGTACAGCGCCTTGCACATTGGAGGCAAACGCGCCTCCAAGCTTGCGAGGGAAGGCAAGGTTGTGGTCATGGAGAAGCGACCTGTCACTGTCTATTCCTTTGAAGTGGTCTCTTTTGAAGACAACCTCCTGGTTGCCGATATCCATGTCTCCAAGGGCACCTACATCAGGTCCTTGGCAAGGGACCTTGCACTGGCATGCAATTCCCGTGGGTATCTTGTCGACCTGGTGCGTACCCAGATAGGCCCCTTCCTCCTTGAGGATGCAATATCCTCAACCGATGTTGACGCCCTGGTATCCTCAGTGGGAAAAACTGATACCCTCATCAAAAGCATAGAGAGCATGGCTTTGTTGCAAGTGGAGCAAGAGATGCTTTTTTCCTTGGGGAACGGGACGTATCCCGAGAGCTATACGACTATCAGGGAAGCCGAACAAGCCAAGTATGGTGCCGTATATTCACCTTCGGGTATCCTCTGTTGTGTACTTGACCTTGAGAACAAGCGCATTATTGCACAAATTCATCGTGAACAAGTGAGGTCCTAGATGAAGAAGTATGATTTCATGCATCTTTGTGAGCATCCGGTGCTGTGGCAGACAGAAATGTGTGTCTCTGTGGGGGTGTTTGACGGCTTGCATGTGGGTCATCAGAAGATACTCACACGTAATGTTGCCCTTGCAAGGGAACATGGCTGGCAGAGCATGGCCATCACATTCAACAAGAATCCCAAGATGTTCATGAAGAGCCAGACTTTGCATAGCAAGCTTACCACAGATGTGCAAAATGAGGAAATTTTTGCTAAACTGGGTATCGATCATTTGGTTGTCATTGACTTTTCTGTTGAATTCAGTAAACTCACAGCTAAGGAGTTCCTTGCGTTCATCTGCTCTTTTTGTCGGGTGAAGGCAATGGTTGTCGGTGAGGATTTCCGCTGCGGTGCCCCGGTTTCAAGCGCCGGACCTGTTCAGCTGCAGGAACATCTGTCCCGATTAGCACCTGGTGCTTTTGTCGAAGTCCCTCCTTTTGTCCGAACGGAAGAAGGGGAGATAGCAAGCAGCACATTGGTGCGGCAAAAACTTCTAGAGGGCGCTTTGGAAGAAGTCCAAAGTATGCTCGGCAGACCGTATGCCCTGGATCTGGTTGCTTACCCTTCCAAATTCACCGACGACGGGCTGCTGTATCGTACCGCTTCATTCATACAACTTCTGCCAAAGGCAGGGGAGTATGAGGCTACCATGTTCTTCTCTGATGGTCAGAGTAGGAAGGTTCTTGCTTTGTTTGGAGAATCGACCTTGCTGATCAGGCCGGTAGGGGTAATGTGGGACACCAAGGCAGTACGTACAAAATGTCTTAGCATAGCTAAGAGGAGTGTTTTATGATCTCGAAAGAAGAAAAACAAGAAATCATCACCAAGTTTGGTGGCGATGTAGCAAACACCGGTTCGACACAGGCTCAGATTGCCTTGCTTACCGCTCGCATCAATGAGCTTCAGCCTCACTTCAAGAAGAATCCCAAGGACCATGCCGGTACTCGCGGACTTCTGAAGATGGTTGGAAAACGCAGAAGATTGCTCAAGTACTTGAGAAACAATGATATCAATGCGTATCGTACCCTGATTGCAGAACTCGGTATACGAAAGTAGTGTTGGTGTTATTCTCTAAAAAATAGTAAGATAGCTCCGGCAACCAAACAGGTTGTAGGAGCTATTTTCATTTTTCGAAGTAGGAAAAAAGAACAAAGAAGGAATAAAGAATGCAAGAAGTAAAAAAAGTTTCCGTGAAGATTGGTAAGGGTGAACTGGTATTTGAAACCGGTAAGATTGCAAAGCAGACAAGTGGTACCGTATATGCACACTACGAAGGCAGTGCTGTCATTGCAACTGTCTGTACTGGTCGCCAGCCCTCTGAGCCCCTTGATTATGTGCCCCTCAGTGTTGAATATAATGAAAAGTACTATGCTGCTGGAAAAATCCCCGGTGGCTTCCTCAAAAGGGAGGCTAGGCCCAAGGACAAGGAAATCCTCGTCTGCCGCCTGATCGACCGCCCTATGCGTCCCCTGTTTGACAAGGCCTTTGGTCGTGAGATCCAGATTGTGCCGACTGTTGTCTCCTCTGATATGGTCAATCCCCCGGATGTCATAGCCATGAACGCAGCATCTGCTGCCGTCACCATCAGTGACATCCCTTTCAACGGCCCGACAGCCGCTGTACGGATTGCCATGGTCGATGGCGTGTATGTGGTGAACCCGACCTTCGCTGAAATTGAAAAGGCAAGCCTGGATATTATCGTAGCGGGAACCCGCGATGGCATCACGATGGTAGAGGGTGGCGGTAAAGAGGTCAGTGAAGAGCTCATGCTCGCAGCCATTGCTGCCGCACAGCCTGTTATCGTAGATATCTGTAATGCCCAGCTTGAGCTGCAGAAACTTGCCGGCAAGGAGAAGCTTCCTATCATCGTAAGCAAGGTCGACCTCTCATGGCTCACCCCTGTAAAGGCATATGCAGAGCCACTCATCAAGACCGCCTCCTTCGTCAAGGGAAAGATGGAGCGCTATGCAGCTCTTGCCGTAGCCCAGGACGAGGTCAAGGAAAAGTTTGCCCTAGAGCTGGAAGAGGATCCCAAGAGGGAAGGCCAGCTTGCAACCCTGTTTGAAGAGCTTGAGTATGAGATCCTTCGTGACTCCATCCTCAACCATGGCCTGCGTACTGATGGACGTGCTGTCGATAAGGTCCGACCCATCTCCTGTGAAGTAGGCTTGCTTGCCAGAACCCATGGCTCGGCGCTGTTCACCCGTGGGGAGACCCAGAGCCTTGCAACCACCACCTTGGGAACCTCAAGTGACGAGCAGATGTTCGACACCATCGATGGGGACAAGTATTTCAGCAACTTCATGCTCCATTACAACTTCCCTCCCTACAGTGTCGGCGAGACTGGTCGTCTTGGCACCGGCAGAAGGGAGATCGGACACGGTCACCTTGCCCAGCGTGCCTTAGAGGCTGTCATCCCATCAAAGGATCAGTTCCCCTATACCATTCGTGTGGTCAGTGAGATCATGGAATCCAACGGATCCTCCTCCATGGCTTCCGTCTGTGGTGGCTGTCTCTCCCTGATGGATGCTGGTGTTCCCATCAAGAAACCTGTAGCAGGTATCGCCATGGGCCTCATCACCGAAGGCGCTGACTATGCCAAGTATGTCGTCCTTTCCGATATCCTCGGTGAGGAAGATCATCTTGGCGACATGGACTTCAAGGTAACCGGTACCAAGGACGGCATCACCGCCTTCCAGATGGATATAAAGATCGCCGGTGTTACCCCTGAGATCATGACCAAGGCCCTTGCCCAGGCTAAGGAAGGCAGAATGCATATCCTTGGCATCATGAACGAGACGATCAAGGCCCCTAGGGAAGATATCAGCGAGCTTGCTCCCAAGATTCTGACCATGAAGGTTGATGAGGAGAAGATTGGCGCCGTCATCGGAACCGGTGGCAAGACCATCAAGGCAATTGCTGCCCAAAGTGGTGCTGAGGTCAATATCGCTGATGATGGGACCATTACCATCTACGGAAGGACCAGCGCAGCTGCCAACCTTGCGAAGGAACTGGTAAAATCCATCATCGAGGAGCCAGAAGTTGGCAGGATCTACGAAGGTACGGTAAAGCGCATCATGGACTTTGGCGCCTTTATCGAGATTCTTCCTGGAAAGGAAGGTCTTTGCCATATTTCCAAGCTCTCCAAGGAGAGGGTGCAGCATGTTGAGGATGTCTTGACCGTAGGTCAGGTTATCCCGGTAAAACTGATGGAAATTGACCGTCAGAACAGGCTCAACCTCAGTTATGTCGACGCTCTTCCCTCCAAATAGCATGAGCGAGACTGTTAGTATCACCTTGCAGGCCGGAGCCAAGGCTCCGGAGTATGCTACACTGTTCAGTTCAGGTGCAGACCTCTGTGCCTGTATCGAACAGGATATTGTCATTGCAAGCGGCTGCTATGCCAAGATTCCTACCGGCCTCTGTATAGCACTTCCCATAGGGTGTGAGGCCCAGGTTCGTCCGCGTTCGGGGCTCGCTGCAAAGGCTGGCATCACGGTGCTCAATAGTCCGGGTACCATTGATGCTGATTATCGTGGAGAGATACAGGTGCTGCTGATCAACCATGGAAAACAGGATTTTACTGTCCACCATGGCGATCGCATCGCCCAACTGGTGGTAGCCAGGTATGAGCAGGTATCTTTCGTATGCAAGGAAAGCCTTGAGAGTACTGAACGGGGGCAAGGGGGCTTCGGTTCTACAGGAGTATAGAATGGCTCGTAATGAACGCCATACCTTGGTGTACCGTCATGTAGGCAGAGAGTATCTGCTCTCTTTTGTGGTGGCGTTCATGTTTTTTTTCTTTATCTTCTTCATCAACCAGATCCTCCTGATAGCCCAGAGGATTTTGTTGAAGAACGTTGATTTCTTTGCAGTGTTCCAACTCATCCTTCTCTCTATCCCCCAATTCTTGCTCTATACCTTTCCCTTCAGCTCCCTGACCGCTTCCAGCATGGTCATAGGAGATCTCTCAAGCAGCAATGAGATACTTGCCATGCGATCGTCCGGCATCTCGATGAGGCGCATCTTCATCCCCATCATCGCACTTTCGCTCGTGTTCTCCTTTGCAACCTTCCTCACAGCGGACAAGGCCCTTCCCTGGAGTACGAAAGCATACAAGGAGCTCTACACTGACTTGATGAGAGATCTGCCCACCCTGGAGCTGATGAGCAACACCTCCAACACCATAGGTGATCGTATAATGGTCAACAAGGAGGTCTCAGGCTCCACGGTCAACGACATCATCCTCTTCGACCTTGCAAAGAAGGGCGACAGCCAGGTCCTCAGCTCCCCCAAAGGGGAGGTTACCCTCATAGACCTGCAGAACTTCATCTACCGCCTCGACCTTGAGAATCCCCTCATCTTCAGTTCACATGACAAGGACATATCGTCCTGGACGCTTTCTGAGGCAAAACAGGCACAGTTCTACCTAAACTTCTCAGGTCAGGTGGCGTCCTTGTCCACAGCCCTCCCTTCCCAGCTCTCCATAGCAGAATTGAAAGAGCGCATCGCAACCTATAAGGTCGCCTTGCTTGAGGATTTGGAAATCCATGCAAGGAAGATACGCTCCCAACAGGAGGAGCTGACGCGCGTACGAGCGTTAGGTGATAGTGTGCAAGCAGAAGGTTTGCAAAAAAAGATTACCGAACTGAAGGACAATCCTCCCATCAACTTCTACTACCAGTACTACAGGGCTGAGCTGAACAAGAAGTACGCACTCTCTGCAGCTTGCAGCATGCTGATCTTCCTGACGTTCTCGCTCTCTTTCTTCCGTGTCAAGCATGGGCGTCTGATCGGGTTCGGTCTCTCCATGCTAGTTGCCGTACTCTACTGGTATATGCTCTTTTTTGCCCAGATGCAGATATTCTCCGTCAGCTTCAATCCTGCCTTTCTCATATGGGCTCCCAATGTACTGCTCTTCTCTTTGGGAATCTTCCTGTTGTTCCTGACGAGGCGCCTATGAGACTGCTCAGCAGACATATCATAAGCTCAGTCACCAAGGTAGGGCTCATCACCTTGCTGTTGTGCACGTTGATGCTGATCAGCGTCGACCTGTTCATGCACCTTGACTCCTATGTGAATAGTGAAGTCCCATCTCTGACCATCTTCAAGTTGAGTCTGCTCTACGCTCCTGAGGCCCTTCTGTTTGCCCTTGCACCTTCGCTGTTGTTCTCAGCCACCTACCATCTGTCACAGATGCAGGCCAACAACGAGCTCATCTCCCTCTACAATGCAGGCATAAGCTACAGGAGGATCATCATCCCCATACTCCTGTTGGGCTTCTGCTTCTCCCTGTTCCAGTTCGGTTTCAATGAATTGGTGGCCATCCCTTCCAGCAGGAGCCGCAAGGTCGTCCAGGATGAACTGTTCGGCCTTCGCAGCACCTTTGACAATCGCAACATCACCCTCAGTGACCCGGAGGGGAGCTTTGTTGTCCATGCCTCCCACTATAATGATGAGAATAAGACCATCAGGGCCCTGGTGCTGGTCCTGCAGGATGAAACAGGACGCCTGAGTAGCCGCATCGATGCCCACTCTGCAACCTGGGATGAAAAGGGTAGGAGATGGCTTCTCTCTGATGTAGTACGACATACCATTGATGTGGCTGCCAATGATGTCACATCAACCAGGGAAAACTCTACCGTCATAGAGGCCTTTGACCTGGAACCCAGCTATTTCAGAAACATATCCAGCGATATCACGACCATGGCCCTTCCCTCTGCTTGGGCCTACCTGCAGAGGATACGGCTTCTCAATCCCAAGCTCTGGTATGAGGCGGCCACTGATTTTGCCAATAGGCTGCTCTCATCCCTCACCCCCCTTATCCTGGTCTTCATAGCCTGTACGATAGACTACAGGTATAAGAAGAACGTGCTGCTGTTCAGCATCATCACCAGCCTGTTTATTGCAGTCATCTATTATGTGGTGCAGATGGTGACCCTTATCATGGCAAAACAGGGTGTCATTGGACCTATCTGGGGTATGGTAATCCCCATGATTGTGATAGTATCGATAGCAATATCAGAACGACTCGTTCTTCGTTGAGGCAACATGCAGAAAATATTTACAGAGACACATAAGGATGCAAACAGCAATGCAAGGCTTGGCTTGCTGGACCTTGGACATGGACAGGTCCAGACCCCCGTATTCATGCCGGTGGGTACCAATGGTACCGTCAAGGGGATGTACCACCAGGATGTGGCCAAGATCGGGTACAAGCTTATCCTCGGAAACACCTACCACCTCTACCTACGCCCGGGTATGGAGGTCCTCCAGCAGTTCGGTGGCCTGCACAACTTCTCCCATTGGCAGCACAACTTGCTCACCGACAGCGGAGGCTTCCAGGTATTCTCCCTTTCTGGCTTGCGCAAGATCAGCGAGAAGGGAGTCAATTTTCAAAGTCATATTGACGGTTCCAAGCATCTGTTCACCCCTGAGAAGGTGGTCGATATACAAAAAACCATAGGAAGCGACATCGCCATGTGCCTCGATGTATGCACGCCTCCTGCTATCAGCCTGAAGGCGGCAACTGAGGCAATGCACATCACGCACAACTGGGCAAAGCGTGCCCTCGAGCATAGGCAGAACCTGGGAGAAAGCTTCAGGGGAAACCTCTTTGGCATCGTGCAGGGGAACTTCTACAAGGAACTGCGCAAGGAAAGTGCAGAATTTTTCAACACCATGGATTTTCCCGGCATCGCCATTGGCGGTCTCTCCGTAGGGGAGAGTGCCCAGCAGTACAGCGAATTCCTATCGTACACCTCAGACCTTGTAACACGGGAGAAACCCCGCTACGTCATGGGCATAGGCAGCCCAGATTACATCCTTGAGGCAGTGGAGAACGGCATTGACATGTTTGACTGCGTTCTTGCCACCCGTATGGCCCGCAATGGTGCCATCTTCACCGATGATGGGGTAGTGGTCCTGAAGAAAGCTGTACATAAGTATGACCATTCACCGCTGGAGGATGGGTGTCCCTGTACCGCTTGTACGCAGTATTCACGCGCCTATATGCACCACATGGTCAAGGCAGGTGAGATGCTCGGAGGCATGCTTGCCACCGAACATAACCTGACATATTTCTACCGCCTTATGGAGAAGGTCCGCCAGGCTATTGCCGAAGACAGGTTCTCCTCATTCAAGAGGGATTACCTTGCAAGATTCTACGCAAGATAAGGCTGCGGCAAAAAGCAGTGTCATCGTGATGCTCTGCACCCTCACCAGTAGGGCCCTTGGCATTGTGCGCTCACGGGTCATAGGAGCGGTGTTTGGGGCCAGCGGTACAGCGGACGTGATCAACTTCACCTTCAACATCCCCAACAACTTCAGAAAGATCTTTGCCGAGGGAGCCATCAACGCTGCTATCATCCCATTCTTCAGCCGTCTGATGGAAAGCGGTGACCAGAAGACAACAAAACGCCTTTTTGCCCTCTTGTGTACCTATCAGACACTCCTTCTTTTGCCTTTGGTCCTTGTCTCCTATCTGTATGGGGAGCCTCTTCTGGCCTTCTTCTCTGACTTTGAAGCTGAGCAGCTTGTCCTTGGCGCCAAGCTGCTGCCGTTCTTCATGGTCTATCTGCTCACCATCAGCGTAGGATCCGTCTTCAACGGGCTTCTGCACTGCCACAAGAGCTTCTTCCACTCCCATGCAGCACCCCTGTTGTTTTCAATCTCGGTGATAGTGGGGGTGCAGTTCTTGCATCCCTACTACGGTGCGATGAGCATGGCCTATGCTGCATTGGTCGGAGGATTGCTCCAGGGCTCGTACTCATACCTTGTCGTTCGCAGGTATGGCTACCACATGGGCGTTGCCTTCGATCCGAGCGGAACCCCTTTCAAGCCGCTGATGAAGGCGTGGCTCCAGATGGTGTTCAGTTCCATCATCATCGTCATTGCCCAGATGGTAGCCTTCTGGTTTGCATCCTCCCTCTCCGAAGGCAGTGTGACGGCCTTCAGCAACTCACTGATATTCTGGCAGGCACCCTATGGGATATTCTTCAATGCGATAGTGGCGGTCTCCTTTCCGCTGATGAGCCGCGCCTATGGTCTTAATCGCCGTGATGAGCTGCAGAAGGTCTCCAGAGAAGCGCTGATCAATCTATTGACCTTCCTGCTTCCCAGCACCATCTTGCTCTTCGCCCTCAGCCGAGAGACAGTCTCTGCGATACTGCAGACGGGAAACTATACCCTCGCCGATGCCAACCTCACCGCCCTCGTCCTCAGATACTACCTGTTGGGCATGACCAGTGCAGCTTTTTTCAGCCTCATGCAGAGGGTGGGCTACAGCGCTGAAAGGCATAAGAGCATGACTGAGGTGACAGCCTTCATGAGCATCTTGGACATAGCTCTGATGTGGGCCCTTATCAGAGGAGGGCTTGGCATCGTTAGCCTGCCTTTGGCTTCGATCATCTCATTCAGCCTGTGCTTTGTAGTGCTAGCCTACATATTGCGCGATCTCTACCCCCTGTATAGGGACAAGGCCCTATTCAAGGGAATGCTTCGCACCGTGGTGGCAAACATCCCCTTGCTGGCCATCTCTCTCCTCTACAGGCTCCTTGACCTGAGGTGGTATGAAAGTGGCTCAACACTGGCTAACTTCGCCCTGGTGGCCCTCCTTGGGGGGGTAGGGGTGGCCATTACGTTGCTTTCATATACCCTGGCAAACATACCGTTTTTACGGCTCCTCAAGCCAAAGAGGTGAATAGCTGACCCTCTGATGAAAGCCAGGCACCAGACCCTTTCCTGGCAATAAGTTTTTGTGGCAAGGGCAGTGGTTGTCCTCTATAGTGTACATGAATAGTATTCCTGTCGAGGTGTTCCCATGCAAACAAGACTTAGGGCGAGAGAAAAGGTTGCATATACCAGCGGATTGCTGGGTCAGAATATGCTCTATAACTTCATGGCGATGTATATCATGTTCTTTTTTACCGATCTTTTGGGTATCAAGCCAGCAATAGCAACAATTATCATAGTGGTGGCTAGCTTGTGGGATGCGATCAACGACCCGCTGATGGGAATGGTCGCAGACAAGACCAGGACAAGATGGGGCAAATTCAGGCCCTATCTTATCTTTGGTCCCATCCCGCTGGCATTGACAACCATGTTGTGCTATATACGATTCGATCTCAGCGGGCCGGCAATATTCATCTACGCAGGGGTATGCTACATCCTCTGGGGCATGTCCTACACCGTAATCGACATACCGATTTGGGCAATTTCTGCAGTGGTCTCCACCGATCCCCTGGAGAAAAACAAGATGGTGACGCTAGGGAAGATCGGGGGGACCATAGGAGCGGCCATCGTAACGGTAGGCAGCATTATCATCATCAACGGGTTTGGTGGGGAACGCTTGGCTTCAGCCTATACGAAAACAGCCGTCATCATCGCATTATTGGGTGTCTCTATGATCATGTACACTGGCTTTACCCTCAAGGAGAGGATTTTCCCTGACAAGGAAGTCATTTCCATGAGGAAGAATATCCAGACCATCACCCATAACAAGCCCCTTATGATGCTGATGCTGTCGCTGTTGATCGTAAACTTGATCAATGGTATCCGACAAAGTGCTCAGATGTATTTTGTTGTCTATGTCTGGGGTGATTCCAGCCAGCTTACCAACGTAGGTATCAGCCTGATTCTCGGAATGGTGTTGGGGATGGCAATTTCTCCCAAGCTCATTGAAAAGAGAGAGAAGAAGAGAATCTTTATCGCTGCATGCCTCCTAGGCAGCTTGTTCAGCGCCATCCCATTTTTCGTTGGAGGTGAGAATATTCTGTTCGGCCTCATATTCCTGGGCATCAGCTTTGCCTTCACCGGCATCACAACCATTGTCTCCGCTTCGATGCTCATCGATTCCGTCGACTACTCTGAGTGGAAACTCGGATTTCGTGGAGAAGGCCTGGTCTTTTCCATGAATACCTTCCTTACCAAACTGAGCAGTACGATTGCAAAGAGTTTTTTGGGGATCGGACTGATACTCATGAACTATACCGAGGGACAGGCAGTGACACCCACTACAGTGGCAGGTTTCAGCTCAATGATGTATCTGATACCAGCAGGTTGTTTTTTGCTCACCATGATACCTTTGCATTTCTATACGATAGGCGCTGATGAGAAAAGAAAGATACAGCAGATGCTGCAGGAAAAATACGAGGGCAAACTGCAGAAAGGAGTACGTGTATGAGTGCGACAGATGTACAGGCTTTGCTGAGACCTCCTCTTCTGGATGAGTGTAAAAAAGTGTTATGTGTGCAACCTCACCCAGATGACAATGAGATAGGGATGGGTGGAATCATTCGCATGCTCGCCGAACAAGGGTGTGAAATCCATTACCTTACCGTTACTGATGGACGATTGGGGAATATGGGCTTGCCTCACAGCCCGGAAGAGATTGCTCTCCTTAGGAAAAAGGAAGCAAAAGATGCGGGTACCTTTCTGGGTGCCACACAGTTTTTCTGGTTCGGGTATGAGGATGGCACCCTCTCTGATATTCCAAGGTTGGCAAAAGAAGTAGCAACTCTCATTCGAACCGAACAGTACGATGCTGTTTTTACTCCCGATCCCTGGCTCATGTATGAATCTCATTATGACCATATCGTTACAGGAAGGGCATGTGCCCAAGCCGCCATCAGCTGTTCCCTAGTTGCATACCCTGAAGGCACCGACACCCGGGGGTGCACCTTGCAGGCGGTTGGGTTTTATTTCACCTCCAAGCCTAATACTGTTGTTGATATCACAGAGTACTTTGAGGCTAAGTTCCAGGCTATGGCACTGCATGAGACACAAATGCACGAAGAGTTGCTCACTTTGTACAGAACCTATTTTACGCTCACGGGCAAGCAGCTGCTAGAGAATAAGGGCATAGGAGAAGCCTTGAAGATGTTGCGGCCTATCCATCTGCATGCATTTGCACACGCAAGGGACATCTGATGAGCTAGAGGAGGATACAGGATGAAAAAAGTGTTGTTTCTCGTGATACGGATCCTATTGGTACTCATTGCACTGCTGTTCATGGTGTTTGGTATCCTTGGCATACGGGACCATATATGGCATTTGCTTGTGATAGGGATCCTGATCCTTGTTATTACCCTATCCTGGAATCTATTGGCACGTTCTCCTGGGATGAAAGTAGTACGAGCAGTGATCGTGGCAGTGTTGCTCATCTATGTCCTGCTTGATCTTGCCCTTATCATAGCAGGAGCCGTAGTATCCCACTCAGGGGCATCACCCCAAGAGCCGATGACCATGGTCATATTGGGAACAGATACCAAGGGTGACCAACCCGGGGACCTGTTGCGACTGCGCCTGGAGCGGGCCAGTGCCTTTGCGCTGACCTATCCCGATATACCGATCATTGTCACGGGGAAGGGGCGGGGAGAATATTCTGAAGCTGAGGTCATGATGCGATACCTTGTCGACCATGGTGTCGAACAAGCTCGTATCCTGCTGGAGGATCGTGCCCAGAGCACTCGCGAAAACTTCATATTCTCCAAGGAGATAGCCAAGAAAGAAAATTTGCCAGAAAAGTTCCTGGTTGTGACCAATGATTACCATCAGTTTAGAGCATCTCTCTACGCAAAGGACTACGGCATCGAGACTGAGGCGTTATCATCCGCAACAACGTGGTATATGCTATTGCCCTTATCTGAGAGAGAGCGCTACCTCATTGTTACGGAATGGTTGGGACTCTCCCCAGACTTGGTTACGAAGTATCAGGAAATATAGGGGATCTCCTGGGAGGTATGTCAAGCTTATGCACCTTCAGCTATCCATATTCATTGCCATGCTTCAGTGCCATACCAGGTGTTGCATATCCTCTCTTGTTTGATTTGCTGCATCCGAGAGACAAGGCCCTGCCTCTTGTGATAGGGGCAGGGCCTTGTTGCATCAGAACAATCGGGTTGGCTGAGACCTAGAGGTCAATGACCTCGATGCTCTTCACCGTGAAGTCATAGGCCTGTTCGTTCAGGGTGAACACAAACCGCTCATCCACCTGGTGGTTGAGCAGGGCCCTTCCAAACGGTGCGAGCATGTTGATGATGTTCTCGTTGGGATTGGATTCCCAGGGACCCATGATGGTATAGGTGATGCTTTCGCCATTGAGATTGTCAAACAAGACGACCTTGGTACCGAATCCTATGCGGGTAGGGTCAACCTTATCCTTGGTGATGACAGTAGCCCTGTCGACCTCCTCGGCGAGACGGCGCAGTGTGTTGTTGAGCATGGATTGCTTCTCCTTGCCATACTTGTACTCGCTGTTCTCACGAAGGTCTCCCATATCCCGGGCTTCCCCGATCTCCTTGGCTACCTCCACAAGTCCGACATGCTGGATATGCTCCATCTCCTTTTTCTTTGCCTCAAGGGCAGCCGCAGTGCAGAAGAGACCGGTGGGAACCAATGTCTCCCTATCGATGGGGCTGACCTCGTCAAAGAACCGGAAATTGGGATACTTCTCACTTATGGCGTGCTTGATCTCAATCTTCTTCCCTCCGGGGAGGTCAAAGACATTTGCAACCAGGCTGTAGATCTTCTGGGCTGTCTCCTCGGTCCCTTCCTCGATATAGGAGAGCACCTTCTTCTCATTGAACAGGATGGTCATCAGGGTCTTGGTGTTCTTGCGGTTCTCCTGGACATCCTTGCGCGAATCAATGCAGCGGTTGGTATAGTCAAGCAGCTGCAGTTCGGTGAACAGCAGCTGTTCTGGTGAGACACCAGCCTTTATCCACTGCTTTTCCTCTGAGTTCTTGATGAGATAGATAAGCGTAGACGCCTTCTCCTTGAAATTCTCCACAGCATCCTTGTAGACCTTGTTGAATTCAGCGGTCTTCTTGTTATGACGGAAGATTTCAGGGATGTAGCTGGTGAGGTAGTACTGGAAGAGTGAGGAGAGTACCTTGCTCCAGCCAGGAATCTCAGCGACCACGTGGTCGATGAAGCTTTTCTTCAGTTCCGGATCCTTGATCGCATCGAAACTTGCCTCAACATCATCGGTTCTTTCAAAGAGTTCCTTGAATGACAGGCCCTCCACACGGCTGATGAAGTTCATGTTCTGCTTCTGTACCAGATCCTCAAGCAGGAGGAAAGCACTGAAGGTGTAGTCGGTAACCTCTCCTATGGACTTGAGGGCTCCGTTTTCCTCGAGGAACATGTCACTGAAGTATTTGACCATCTCATAGAAGAAATCACTTTCAACATCACCTTTGGAGGTGAGGAACTCCTTCAGTCTCTTGATCTTGTCGTAGAACTGCTTCTCACTGCGGAAGACAGCGAGCTGCTTCTCCTCGTAGCTTACAGGGGTAGACCTGAGGATATAGGTGTCCACGTCTTGTGCCGAAAGGTCAAAGACGGGGTTGTTCATCAGCTCCTTCTTGGCATGGTTGGACCAGGTGGTCCACTGCTTGGGTTCCAGGATGGAAGGCACCAGTTCAGCCTTCATCTCCTTGAGGGAGCTTTTGCCTCCATTGCTGGTCAACAGGGTGTTGAGTGTCCAGGGGATATCCTCCAGGACCTTCTTGTTGAGCTTCTCCTTGGGAAGTGCGCTCTTGAGCACCCAGATGTGGCTCTTTGCAAGGGGCATCAGGCTTTTGAAAGCCATGGCTGTGGAAAGGCGGTTACCATCCTTGCCCCTCTGTCCTGCAAAGTCGACAATTACATCAGTCTCGTCAATGGAACGGATCCTTCCGATCTTGCCAGTACTGTTCTGGAATACGAAAGTCCCCTTGTCAAAGGCGATATTGGTCTCAAAATCCTCAATGCTATGCAACACGTCCCTCACCATGTTGCTGGTCAGGGCACTGGACTCAAGGCAGCTCTTCAGGCGGGAGTGGTTCTTATACTTGTGCTTATAGCTCTTGATGAGGTTTTCCCTGGCATATATGTCCTCACGGTCATATTGGAGGGTCTTTTTCTGGGCCTCTATCTGGTTGTCCACATTGTTCTTGTTTGCTGACTCAAGGTCGCGCAACAAGGCTATGGCTGTGCTGTGACTCAAAGAGCCCACCTGGTCAACAAGATTCATGAAGTACTCGAAGTTCTCCACATCAAGTTCCAGCAGGGTATTGAAGATCGAGCGGATGGGGGAGGTGTCCTTTCTCTTGAGAAGGCGGTGTATAGCTTTACGGTACATGGAGACTGCCTTGTCGACATTGCCTTTCTGCTGGGCATGGGCGGCGATCTGCTTCACGATCTCTATTTCATCATAGTCGACCTTGACAAGGCGCTCCCAGACCGAATACTTCTCTTCCTCTTTTCCATTTTGTGCATAGCTGTTTGCAAGCAGGCGCAAGGCGTGCTTGTTCTCGGTCTTGCGAAGAATCTTCTGGCTGAGGAAATCAACGATATTCCATTTCTTGTTCTCTGCAAACAACTCGATGAGGTTGAGTAACAGAAGATAATCCTCCGACCCCCTGCGCTCAAGTTGGATGGAACCGCTGACATACATCGCAATGATGCTGTTACGTTCCTTTTCAGTCAGATGGATATCACAAAGGTTCTTCGCCTCTGTCTTCTCTTCATCATCCAACTCGCTGATCTGTGTGTCCAGCTCTTCAAAACTCTGTATTGTGTAATTAGTTATCGTGGACCGTGTCCACTGCTCTTCCTTCAGCAAGTTCTCAATTTCCTGGAAACCCATGCCTTCCTCCAAAATATACGTAAAATCTATGACGTAAAAGAAACCCGGGCAGACCGGGACACAGCCTGCTCGGATTTTTGTTTCATTTCATTAGCTATACTATACCATGAATTGCGCCACTTAGCAATCTCTCTGTCGATAAGTTATGAATATGCGTAAGGTTAAGCCTGATGCCCAGGGAAAAGAATGTGATGAGCTTCAAGGGTATTCAAGGAAATCAGGGACAAGGAGCATTCATTGAAAGTCTCTTCAAACCGGTAGTATCTCAAAAGGATTATCTACCATCGGTTATGCCCAATTCTTTTGCCGTGGATACAATGAGGATGGTATACGTTGCAAAAAGGAGCACTTCCTGTTATAACAAGAGGTATGAACAGATCACCTATACTACTAGCCCCAAGCATGCTTTCTGCAGACTTTTCCCGTGTCGCAGAGGAAGTTGAAACAGTAAATGCAAGTGGAGCCTCATGGGTCCATTTGGATGTGATGGACGGGTCTTTTGTGCCGAACATCAGTTTTGGCCACAAGTTCATCAAGGATTTGCGACCTTGCTCGCCCTTGGTGTTCGATACCCACCTGATGGTGGTGAACCCGGAAAAGCATGTGGAGATATTTGCCCAAAGCGGATGTGATTACATCACCGTCCACGCTGAGGCAACTGTCCACCTGCATAGGACGCTACAGCTTATCAGAAGCTGTGGGTGTAAGGCAGGGGTCTCCCTGGTCCCCTCCACCCCTGTAAGCATGATAGAGCAGGTATTGGATATCGTGGACCTGGTTCTGATCATGAGTGTCAATCCAGGCTATGGGGGACAGCAGCTGATACCCTCAACACTGCGCAAGATATCCGAACTTGACCAGATCCGAAACGATGAGGGGTATGACTTTCTCATCAATGTGGACGGGGGCATCAACTTGCGCACTATCAGGGATGTGGCCTGCTGTGGAGCAGATGTGGTAGTCTGCGGCAATGCCTTCTTTACTGCTGACGACCGCCGCCAGTTTGTCACCGACATGATCCAAGCGGCCAGCGAAGACCGACGTACATGAAAAGTGTGATACAGCGCGTAACAGAAGCCACTGTGAGTGTTGAGGGAGAGTGTGTCGGACGTATCGGATCCGGGCTTCTGGTCTATCTTGGTGTGGAGAAGGGCGATACGGATGAGCAGGTTCAGTGGCTCTGTTCCAAGATTGTAAAATTACGGATCTTCTCAGATGAACAGGGGAAGATGAATCTGAGCCTCAAGGATGTAGGCGGATCGCTGTTGGTCATAAGCCAGTTTACCCTGTGCGCAAACCTGCGCAAGGGAAACAGGCCCTCCTACAATGAGGCTGCCGATCCTGAGGATGCCTCACTGTTGTACGAAAGAGCCCTGGTAACTTTTAGGAATCTGGGCTTTCCTGTTGAGAAAGGGGCCTTTGGGGAACATATGCATGTTAGCTATACCAATGACGGCCCAGTTACGATGTTGCTGGACAGCTAATCTGAAGCAACATCCCAAGGTTTCGGCCTTACTGAATTGAGAAGATACAAATATAGTTTCGAGTAGGAGCATAGCATGGCGAAAAATAAGGAAAAGGGTTTTCCTTCGGATACTTCACAAAAGCAAGAGGCCCTGGAAGCGGCGAGAGTCCAGATAGACAAGCAGTTCGGTAAAGGCTCATTGATGAGGCTCGGGGACAACAAGGATTCCCTGGATATCGGCTCGATCTCCTCAGGCTCACTGTTGCTTGATGAAGCTCTGGGTGTCGGTGGTTATCCTAAGGGGCGTATCATTGAGATCTATGGACCGGAGAGCAGTGGCAAGACTACCTTGGCCCTCCATGCCCTTGCAGAGAGCCAGAAGGCTGGGGGCATCGCTGCCTTCATCGATGCTGAGCATGCCCTTGACCCCACCTATGCCAAGAAGCTTGGGGTCAACATTGACGAGCTTTGGATCAGCCAGCCCGACAGTGGAGAACAGGCCCTTGAGATTTGCGAGTCCCTGGTACGCAGTGGTGCAGTGGACATGATCGTCGTCGACTCGGTTGCGGCTCTTACCCCCCAGGCAGAGATCGACGGGGATATGGGCGACAGTCACATGGGCCTGCAGGCGCGTCTGATGAGCCAGGCGCTGCGCAAGCTCACCGGCCTGCTCTCCAAGAGCAACACCACCATCGTCTTCATCAACCAGATCCGCATGAAGATCGGAGTCATGTTCGGCAACCCCGAGACTACTACCGGAGGAAATGCCCTCAAGTTCTATGCCTCGGTACGTATTGAGGTGCGCAAGATCGAGACGCTGAGCAAGGGTGCTGATGATATCGTCGGCAACCGCATCAGGATCAAGATTGTAAAGAACAAGGTGGCACCTCCGTTCAAGAAGGTTGAGGTGGATCTGATGTTTGGAGAGGGCATCAGCTATGTTGCCAGTATTCTCGATGCTTCGGTCAAATATGATCTTATCGAGAAGAGCGGCTCCTGGTACTCCTATAATGGGGAGAAGATTGGGCAGGGAAGGGATAAGTCCATTGAATTCCTCAAGCAGAACACAGATATTGCAATCGATCTGGACAAGCGGCTCAGGGTCCTGATGTTCCCTCCCAAGGGAGCGGTCCCTGTTTTGGAAGTTGCCCTTGAGAAAGAAGCGAAAAGCAGTGAAAATGAACCGAAGAAAAAATAGGGCAGCAAGACAATAGGATGCATGGTGTGGGAAAGCGGGCAAGTAGCCCGCTTTCTTGCAATGCAGGCGATCGTTGGATATACTCAGTTCCAATGGACCAGACAGTGCAGGCAAGCGAAGAAACAGACAAAGAGCCGGATGGGAAAGAATTCCTCCTCGAATCCTTCGAGGGGCCCTTGGATGTGCTGTTGTATCTGATCCAGAAGTCAGAGGTAAACATCTATGATATCCCTATCTCTGAGATAACCGAGCAGTATCTTGCCTACCTGAAAGGAGCCAAGGATCTCGATCTCGGCAACCTTACCCTGTTTTACAAGATGGCCGCAGACCTTCTCTACATCAAGAGCAGGATGCTGCTTCCTGTCGACCTGGAGTTCGACGAGGAGTATGAGGATCCCCGCCAGGAGCTGGTCGAACGCTTGCTTGAGTACCAGAAATTCCGCAAGTACACCGAACTGCTTACCAACACCGGTGGAAGCTCTGAGATGTTCATCATGCGCAAGGACTCCCAGTTCAGGCTTCCTTTCGGTGATGAGGAGATCTTCGTAGGGGTTACCTTGCAGGACCTGCTCGCCACCTTTACCAAGATGATGACCAGCATCACCCCCAGCAAGGTTTTCAATGTATACGAGTCTGTGACTGTCAACGAGAAGATTGCCCTGATGCATGAGCTTTTTGAGACCAAGCCCTATATAACCCTGGAAGAGGTCATCGTGCATCTGGACCAGATCCTGCACATCGTGTGTGCGTTCATGGCAATCCTTGATGCTTGTAAGTTTCATCTCATCAAGTTGGAACAGTCAGAGTCCTATTCGCAGATTCTTATCCGTAAGCGGACCGATGTGGGGCAAGAGTCATTCGATGATGTCTACGATGACGAGGATCTGGATGATGGGCTCCTATATTCCATCAGCGAGGATGAAGAATCTTCCTTTTTCCAGGAAGATGACGAAAGTGGGGTTACAACTGCTGACGATGGCAGGATAATTCTGTATGATGATGAGAGTGAAGATGAACAGATCCTCTTTGACGAGGATTAGTATGGAGCGGAATTTTGTCTGATGTGAAGAAAAAGGGTGTACAGCTGCCACTAGTCCAGAGGGAGAGTGGTCCGATACTCAGTATGGAGGCAAGGCTTGCCGAGGCCTTTCTTTTTTTGGAAAACGAACCGGTCTCCTTGGAAAAACTGATGAGGATGGGATCGTTGAACCAGGAGCAGGTACTGGGAGCACTCTCTGAGCTCAAGGAACACTACAACCTTTTCATGCATGGCATGGATCTTGTCGAAAACCAGGGTTCCTACCAGTTTCTGCCTTCTGCCGACCTGCATGACAGGCTCAAGCTCTTTTATGGCAAGCGTGTTGACAGGCGCCTCTCCAAGGCTGCCTTGGAGACGCTCTCCATCGTTGCCTACAGCCAGCCGGTCACCCGTCGCGAGATAGACAATATACGAGGGGTTTCCAGCGATACTATCGTCAGGCTGTTGCGCGACCGTGAATATATCAAAGTGGTAGGCCGGAAGGATGTCCCTGGCCACCCCTGCCTGTACGGGACATCGAGGAAGTTTCTCTTCGAATTTAACTTGAGCAGCATCAGCGCATTGCCAAAGCTCTCCGACATAGATCGGCAACGGTTCGAATGGGACGATGAACAGGAGAAAGAAACAGTATGAAATTAGAATATCCGATCCGTTTGCAAGTATATATGGCAAAGAGTGGTTGTGGTTCCCGTCGGTTTTGTGAAACACTCATCACCGCCGGTAGGGTTACAGTAAATACCAAGCGGGTTACCGAATTGGGCACGAAGGTAGAGGCAGATGATGTGGTCATGCTTGACGATGAGCTGATCGAGCCCAGCGACAGGACCTACTACTACGCGCTGAACAAGCCCAAGGGGTATGTCTGCACCAACTACGATCCCAATGAGAAGCTCTATGCACGGGACCTCATTACCATTGCAGACAAGAACCTTCTCTTCAATATCGGCAGGCTGGACAAGGAGTCCACCGGTCTGGTCCTCTTCACCAATGATGGTGATGTGGCCCAGAAGATCATGCACCCTTCACAGCAGATTGAGAAGGAGTATATGGTCAACTGCAGCACGGAGGTCAGCCGAGTCGATCTTGAGGATGCCCTGAAGGGAGTGTACATCGACATACCCCAACCATACAGGATTAAACGCTTTGAGCTACTCTCCAAGAGATGGGTCCGCATTGTACTCACAGAGGGGAAAAACAGGGAAATCAGAAAAATTTTCAGTTATTTTGGCTATGATGTAAAACAGCTTATCAGGGTTCGGATCGGCAACATTGAGTTGGGTGATCTTCCCATTGGCCAGTTCCGTCAGGTAACCGCTTCTGAGATACAGACCATGCTCAGCGGAGCTACTGAGAATCCGAAGAAAGGGAGATCTCGATAATGGTCGTTGCCATCGACGGACCCGCTGGAGTGGGTAAAAGTTCCATTGCAAGGATGATCGCAGACCAGTGTGGTTTCTACTACCTCAATTCAGGCTCCTTCTACCGGGCATATACCTATGCCCACCAGAAGGCTGGCAAAGACCCCTTCGATGAGGAGGGTGTGCTGGAAACAGCAAGAAAGACTCCTCTAACTGTTGAGAATGGCATGATTTGCATTGATGGTGTCAGTGTTGAGGATACGTTGCATACTCCTGAGGTTGATGCAGTTGTAGCCCAGGTTTCTGCAAACCCACGCCTTCGTAACCATGTCGATGCACAGCTGCGTGAGATTGCCAGGGATCTGGACATTGTCGTTGAGGGAAGGGACATGACAACTGTCGTTTTCCCTGATGCCGAGCTCAAGTGTTACTTTGATGCATCAGCCGAGGTTCGGGCCGAACGCAGGTTCAGGCAACATCCCGATGGCCAGAGTTATGAGATGGTGCTCAAGCAGATTATTGAGCGTGATTTCATCGACCGGAACAAGAAAGTAGGGGCTCTCAGAATTGCTGATGATGCCCTCTACATAGATACCTCGCACTTGACTATAGGTCAAGTTTGTGAGAAAGTGTTATCTGCTATTTTTGCGCTCAAAAGCGAAGCAAATAGGTAAATTTAGGATCAGGAGAAATCAAGTGGCTGAAGAACAAGAAATGGATGAAAAAAAGACCAAAATGCAGAATTTACTGCAGGAGGAGTATCTTAAATCTCTTGATGGAATCGAAGACGGTCAGCTCGTGACCGGTACTGTTGTCCAGGTAAACAACGAGTTTGTGTTTGTGGATGTCGGTTACAAGAGTGAGGGACGCATCTCTCTCGATGAATTCCCATCGGTTCCAGAAGTTGGCGACGAAGTAAAAGTTGTCATCATCAGCAAGGAAGGGAAGGGCGGTCAGATAATAGTTTCCAAGAAACGTGCGGACTTTAAGGAACGCACCGATGAATTGAAAGCTGCATCTGAGACCAGGTCTCCCGTATTGGGTAAGTTTGACAAAGTTATCAAGGGTGGGTTTGAAGTTGACCTCGGTGGTGAGTACAAGGGTTTCTGCCCTCTTTCCAAAGCTGATGTCGTACGTGTAGAGGACCCGGAGACGTTGATCGGAATTTCCGATTACTTCATCATTGACAAGTTCCATGGTGGCACCAAGCTCAAGAGCGTGGTGAACAGACGTGAGTACCTTGACCTTAAGATTAAAGAGAATAAAGAGAAGTTCTTCTCAACTGTCCAGATCGGCGATGTCGTTGAGGGTGTAGTGAAATCCTTCACCTCCTTCGGTGCATTTATCGACCTCGGTGGTTTTGACGGACTTTTGCATATCAATGACATGAGCTGGGGTCATGTTACCCGTCCCAAGGATTTCGTAAAGAAGGGACAGGTAGTACAACTGCGACTCATCAATATCGATCCAGAGACTCAGAAGATCAATCTTTCACTGAAGCACATGCAGGAAGATCCTTGGACAACCTTCGAACACAAGTTCAATGTAGGTGATGTCATCAAGGCTGCTGTAACGAAGATTACCACCTTTGGTGCTTTCATTGAGATCGAACCTGGAATTGAGGGCCTTGCCCATATTTCCGAACTCTCTTGGACCAAGAGAATCAACAACCCCAAGGAAGTGCTTGATGTTGGTGATGTGGTCGAAGCAAAGATCCTCGGATATGACCTGGACAAGAAACGTGTCTCTCTCGGGCTGAAGCAGCTTGAGGAGAATCCCTGGGACTCCATCGACGCAAGATACCCCACCGGAATGACCCTTTCCAAGCCGGTTGTGAAGATCACCAACAGTGGAGCCTTCGTCAACCTCGAGGATGGCATCGACGGCTTCTTGCATATCGACGACATCTCCTGGACAAAGAAGATCAAGAACATGGCCTCCTTCTGTGCAGAGGGTGATGTCATTGATGTTGTGGTTACCCGTGTCGAACCCGACAACAGACGTATTCGTCTTGGTGTGAAGCAGCTTGAGGGAAACCCCTGGCAGACCTTGCGTCATGACTATCCCAAGTTCAGTCAGATCAGCGGCGTCATCACCAACGTCACCGACTTCGGTGTCTTTGTGAAGGTTCCCGGTGAGATCGAAGGCCTTATCAGCAAGTACAATCTCATCGGACCCGATGAAGAGTTCTCTGATGAAGTCCTGAAGAAGTTCAACGTTGGCGACCCCATCACCGCCATGGTTGTAGAGTGCAATCCCAGCACGCAGAAGCTCTCCCTCTCCATCAAGGAGATGGTAAAGCGCTCCCAGCAGTCTGAAATTGCCAAGTACATCCACGACGACAATGATGATGGCGACACATACTCTCTTGCAGATATGATGCGTTACAAGGACGAGGACAAAGAGAAAGCCGATAACTAGGCCTTACCTTTTGAATGATACAGGCGGCTTATGCCGCCTGTATGTATAACCCTTGAAACG
>CAZTXW010000007.1:0-45839 GCA_964617345.1 uncultured Sphaerochaeta sp.
TGTATATCTTAGCAGGCTCGTTAGAGAAGGTTATCTGCTGAGAGCTGCAGAGGGTCTCTATATTTCAGAAGCAGGAATGTATGATGATTATTATTTTTTTCAACATCGTTTTAAAAAAGCAGTGTTTTCCTATGAGACAGCACTGCATCTGCTGGGGGCAACGGAGAAGATTCCTCAAGAGATGGATGTTACGGTCTATTATAGCTATAAATTCAATGAATCACCTTTTGGAGTGAACATCCATTATGTGAATAAGCAGATTCATGGCCTGGGAGTGGTGGAAGCTAGAACCATGTATAATAATCCTGTCAGGGTTTATTCTTATGAGCGAACACTTTGCGACTGTATCGCCAACGAAGATACAATGGATAGGGAGGTATATGTAAAACTTATCCGTTCCTATGCAAAATATGCTAAAAGAGATATCCACGCCCTCTATGAAATAGCAACAAGGATGGGCATTGATAAAGAGGTGAAAGCACTTTTGGAAATTGTATATGAATAAAGCCAGATTGACAGCACTTTGCCATACGATCAGCAAGGAAACTGGATTAACCTTTAACACGATCATGCTCTAATATTTTCTTGAGGGCATATTGAAGAAGCTTGTGCAAGGGAAGTATGGAAGGGATCTTGTTTTCAAAGGTGGCTTTCTACTTTCCAATATCGTAGGAATAGAATCTCGCAGCACTATGGATATAGGCTTTCTTTTGCGAAACATGCAGGTATCGGAAGAGAAGGTTTTGAATTGCTGACTGAATCATTGAAAAGAATAGAAAGCGATGAAATATAGTATGAAATTATGAGCATCTCACCAATCAAAGAACAGGATAAATACGGAGGGTATCGAGCTAGTATTCTTTGCAGGTTTGAAAATATTAGACAAGTCATTCCGCTTGATATTGCAACGGGAGATGTTATAACACCGCACCCGATACAGTATTCATTTGCCAGTGTCTTTGGGAATGACGAAATCCTCATCAAGGCATATCCGTTTGAAACAATGCTTGCAGAGAAATTGCAGACAATTTATGCAAGGGGGTTCTTGAATAGCCGGAATAAGGACTATTACGATCTCCATATCCTTTACAGGTTAAGGAGAAAGGAGATAGATATGCCTACATTGGCAAGAGCCTGTGAGCGGACTTTCCATTTTCGTAAAACAGAATCCAATGTAGTAAAAATACAGGAATTGCTCGAAAGATTAAAACAGGACGATTCTTTTATGAAACGTTGGAACGCTTATGCAAAGAAGAACAACTATGTTCAAGGAGTTAGTTTTGAAGCTGTCATACTTGACGCTATGAAACTCATTAATGAAATGGTGATGGAAAGTCTAGTGTTACGGCCATCAGTAACCACAATTGAAGGATAAGCTATGAGATGAGGCTCACCTTGTTCATGCGCTGCTGTTCACGTCATTGGCTTCACCACACTGACGAAGATCATCCTCGAGCTGAAGGCAAATGGGATCAAGACCAAGGTTGCAATCCTGGATGCAGACCTCTCCAAGGACAATATTGAGAAGCTGTATGAGAACGGCATCTTCTTCCTATCCAGGCTGAAGTCTAACAACCTGATCTATATGTTAAAAAATTTGTTCGGTTTGGAAATCGGCTATTTCTCATAGTCGGCGAGCAATTGGCTCTTTAGATCGCGCAATGAGCCATCCTCCTTGTATTGATAGACATCAACCGCAGTGGAAGAGGGCCCAGTGGTCACCACTGCGAACGTCCTGCTGAGGAGGCTGCCATCCTTCTCCTTGTAATTTGTATTGTGGTCAATCCAAGTACCGGTATTCACGTAATAATGGCCATTGCCATAGTCGTAGAACAAGGGGACGTGGGTGTGTCCGAAGATCACTACGCTGGTATCGCTTTGGGCGTTGTCGACTTCAAACTGCGCTCGTGCCTGGCTTTCAAAATATGTGCTGTCAAGTGCACCCAAGGATGCAACAGCGAAACTGGAAGGCACTTTCACCCCATTGGCCTTCTGACGCTCTTCCCAAGTACGTTGATAGTCAGGAAAGAGCACGGGAGCAGAAATTTCTCCCTGTTCGTTGCGCACCGGATACAAATCCTGAATCGAATAGGTGTCGTTGTATCCATCAATGCGCATATCCAAAAGCTTGTCCTCGAATCCATCGGTTGGAATGATTTTTCTGAACACAGACTCCATGGTCCGATAATATGCATAGGCTCCGAATTGGTCAGGATCGTTCACACGGTCAGGAACATTGTCGATCACCGGTGGTTCGGCCATGTAGGTAGGTTTCCCCTTGAGGACCCAGTCGGCAGCAAATCGAGCGTAGAAGTATCCAGGAGGAAACATGGTAGGGCTGTTGGTGAGGTGAGCATTCGTTATGGTGTCTGGAGCAGAAAACACATCATAGCGGTGGCCATGTTCAATGACGATCTCGTTGCGATCCCCGGTTCGGTACAAGCCGACTCCGAGGTGTTGCGAACAGACTCTCATGCCTGGGATCGCCTCCTCGATGTATTGCAGATCAACGGACATGTCGTGGTTGCCGACGACATATACCAAATTGATGCCTGCATCCATGACGTCCTTGAATGCGGTAACTATATCCTTATTGTTCTCGATGTTCTTTCTGTAGAAGTCCCCCCTATCAATTTCGAGAAAAGAGAGCGGCAGGAACCATTCATCAAGGATGTCACCGTTGAGCACGACTTCCCGGACATCCTGCGTCACTGAGATACGTTGCAGGAATTCGATGAGATATGGTCGATTTTCCAAAATCTCAGCATAGGCATCTTCAAAGCCAGTGTGAATGTCGCTGAGCACGATAATTTTGTCTCGAGAGTCTCCTGCAACCCAGAGAGGTTGTGCACTTGGCGATGCTGTGGCCTCTTGTTTTGACAAGGACGAGCAACCAACGAAGGTCATGATCAACAAAGCTACGGAAAAGAATGAAAGAATACGTTTAGCCATGAATTTCCCCTACCACGTATAGTGTGGTGCATATCGATTTTGCAAAGAGCTCAGCTTCAATGAGAAGGGTCGCAAGTGTCAATGTATTCTCATGTGAATCCAATACTTAACTAATTTACACTATAACCGGTGATTTTCCGTAATTCAAGTTTTTTATGACCATCAAGATATTTTTCAAATTACGGTTTACGTACTTTGTCCATTCGGAAATGTAAAGGTGAAGCTTCTCTCATTTTTTTCTCTCCATGAGAAAACATGACATATTGATGCATAGGTGTCATGTTTTTTATCCCAGACAAACTACAAGATCTTCCTTCGATATATAGTGTTAGGCCTTTGTCTCAACCATCACCACTATACAGAACCATCACAAGTGACAGGTCAGGCTAGTTTCTAATCCTGCCTCATAGCCGTCGAATTGCGTATGCTCAAGAAGGTATCCAACACCCTGTCCTCCACCCTCTCTCCTACAAAGATCGAACCCAGCATTGCCACTGCCTCTTCCCCGAGCCTTTCCGAATCCTGATGGACTGAGGTAAGCATAGGCCTTGTTATGCTGGCAAGGGTGGAGTCATCATAGCCAACAACGGAAACTTGCTCAGGAACCTGGATATGCTGTTCATTGAGGGCTTGCAATACCCCTGCGGCAACACTGTCGTTGCCACAAATAACCGAATCAAAGTCCCGTAAGGTCGAAAGAAACAGCTTGGTCTTCTCATAGCCACTGACAAAGTCATACCTGGTGGTGGTTATGAGGGAGGGGTCAAGGTCAAGGCCAAACTCAGAGAGAGCCCCTACATACCCGCTGAGACGGTCCAGTGAGGAGTAACTGCCCCTTCTGCTATCATGTAAGAGGGAGATGATCGCCTCTTTGCTCTGCGGCGGTTCTCCCCAGAAGCCAATGAAGAAGGCAATGTTGCGATGCCCCTGCTTGAGAAGCAGCTTGGTTGCAAGATACCCGCCCTGCACATTGTTGTAGTAGATATGGGGAACCCCTGGGGAGAGAAACTGCCTCCGATACAGAATGACCAGGGGGAAATCCGAGGAGAACAACTCGGTTACCGCCTTGGCAGAGCCATCGGTCAGGGGACAGAAGAGCAGAGCGTCAACCTGTGCCTGACGGACTGCATACAGGCACTCCTTCTCCTGTGCCGGATCCCCATGGCTACTGTAGACCAGCACCTGATACCCTGCCTTGAAGGAGGCTGTAAGCACCCCTTCAAGCATCTGGGAAAAGAAAGCATTGTTGGTGCTGGGAAGAATTAGGGCAACTCTTCTTGAGGATGAAGCCACTAATGGTTGCTTGACCGCATACCCCAGTTTTCTTACAGCATCATGTACCTTCCTTTGCGAAGAGGGGTCCACCACTTCAGGATTGTGCAAGGCACGGGAGACCGTAGCTATGGAGAGTCTTGCCTCTAGAGCCACATCCTGTAGGGTAACGCTCTTTTTCCTCCTGCTCGTATTCACTGTTTGCACCTTCATCATCTAAACCCCCTGATCATGGACGGTGATGGCACCCCCTACCCTGATCAGGGAAGCGAAGAAATCGGGATAGGAGACCTCCGTACAACCTGCATCGTTGATCCTGACGTTTCCCTCTGCCATGAGGGCAGCGGCAGTAAGGGCCATCGCCACCCTATGGTCGCCATGGCTGTGCAGAGTCCCCCCATGAAGGGCCATGCCACCATGGACAGTCATATGGTCGTCCCCAATGGTAACCTTCGCTCCCAGCTTTCCAAGCTCCTCAGCCATGACCAGGACGCGATCACTCTCCTTGACCCGCACATGCGCAAGATTGGTGAAGGTGGTAACACCGTCGGCATGCAGTGCCGCCACACAGAGGGCAGGCAGGGCATCGGGAATGTCTCCCAGGTCTATGACAAGGCCCCCTTTCAGTTTCTTCCCACCTCGGACAACCAGTGAACCCTGTTTCGTATCCTTGGTGATGGTGGCTCCCATTTCAAGAAGAAGCTCGACGACTCGCTTGTCACCCTGGGTATCAGAGAAGTCCAGCCCACGTATCGTCAGCTCTGAATCTGAGCCCAAGGCTGCCACCAGGGGAAAGGCTACTGATGACCAGTCACTGGGAATCGTAAAAGAGCCATTTGTGTAGTGCTGGTTTCCCTCTATGACAAAGTACGTATACTCCGGCTCGTTACTCTCAACGGTTGCCCCAAAACGGCGTATCCAGTCCAGGGTCATCTGCACATAGGGCTTTTCCAGGGGATTCACTACGGTAATCTCTGTCCTGCTTGCAGCAAGGGGGGAGACAAGCAGCAAGCTTGAGACAAACTGGGAGTTAAACCCGTCCAGGGTAACCTTCCCCCCATGAAGGGCACCGCCTACCACCAGAGGGGGAGACTGGGAGTTCTCCCTGGTAAGGGTTACCTCTGATCCCAGGCTCTTGAGGGCATCGACAAGAACCCTGATGGGTCTCTTCTGTATCTGCTCATCGCCGGTGATGAAGGTCTCACCCCCTGTAAGGGTTGCCATGGAGGTGACAAAGCTGGTGGTGGTCCCCGAATTCCTCGTATCAATGCCCTTTTCAGGGATTGCAAGAGGTATCCCCCTTCCCTCTATGGTGAGGTTGCCTTTCCCAAGGGTCACCTTGGCTCCAAAGCCCTTGGCAGCTTCTATGGCACTCTCCCCATCACCGGTGAGCAGCGGGTTGTCGATCATGCTCACCCCCTGGGCAAGGGTTGCAAGCAAGATGGAGCGTATGGTATGGCTCTTTGATCCTGGAACCTGCAATTCCCCTTTCAATGAGCTTCTGGTAACCGTTACAAACATGGCAGACCTCCGTTCAAGCATTTCTACGGGAGCGAAACAGGCGTTTGATCCCATCAATATTGGAAAGCAACGTCACAAGGGTGAGCGTCGTAAGGACAAGGGTAAGGGGACGACCAAACAAGGCTGCATAGAAATGGTCTTCCGAGGAAGCGAGGGAGATAGCCCTGCGGAAATTGGAATCCATCATCCCCCCAAGCACAATAGCCAGGGTCATCGGAGCGACAGAGTATTCACGCTTACGCATCAGAAAACCCAACACCCCAAAGAAGAACATCAGAGCCACATCAAACATCCTGTTGTTGACGGCAAAAGCACCGATGACACAGAGCACCGTCACCAGGGGAAGCAGTATCCGCTTGGGAACCGCTATGATCTTGCTGATCCTGGGTGCCGCAAGGAAGCCCAGGATCAGTAGGAAGAAACTGCCGATGAAACCACCGGCTAGGATGGCATGGAACATCTCGGGATTGGTCCTGATGAACATCGGACCGGGTCTCAGCCCATGAACATAGAAAACCGAAAGGATGATCGCAGTCACTGCATCACCTGGGATGGCAAGGGTCAACAGGGGAATGAGAGCTCCCCCTATGCAGGCATTATTGGCAGCTTCGCTGGCAACAATGCCCTCAACAGCACCTTCCCCAAAGGGTCTTGAGGGATCCTTTACGATACGCTTGGCCTCGCTGTAGGCAAGAAAAGCCGCAACAGGTCCACCAGCCCCTGGAAGGGCACCTACCACCGTCCCTATGGTCGAATAGTACATGCTAGGGAAAAAGTGCTTGAGCACATCCTTTGTCTTGACCACAGCCTTGGTCACCTTGGTAACCTCAGCATCCATGGACGAACCTGAGATGACACTGAGCACCTCTGCAAATCCAAAGAGACCGACCAGGGCAGGCACTATGTTGATACCGGCATTCAACCCTTCAATGCCAAAGGTAAGACGGGTGGTCCCCAGAACAGGGTCGATGCCGACAAGGCTGAACAAAAGCCCTAAGGCGGCACTGATCAGGCCCTTGGAAAAGCTCTTAGTCGTAAGGGATCCGACTGTACTCAGCCCAAAGAGTGCGAGCAGGAAGTAATCCATCGGGGTGAACTTCAAGGCGACCAGGGAGATGGGCTTTGCCAGCAACCACAGCACGACAAAGCCGAACACAGTCCCTATGAAGGAATAGATGATGGCATACTTGAGGGCCTTGTACGCCTCACCCCTGTTTGCCAAGGGAAAGCCATCGAGGGTTGTGACCACCGAGGAAGGGGCTCCAGGAATATTGATGAGGATGGCAGAGAGCGCCCCTGAGAATACACCCACCACATAGACTCCCATCACCGTTGCAAGGGCATCGGTGGTCTGCCACGAGTAGGTGACAGAGACCAGCAAGGCAGTTGCCATGGAAACAGAAAGACCTGGAATTGCCCCTACGAACAGTCCTGCCACCGATCCTGCAAACACCAGCAGGACAAACCGAACATCCAGCGCATAGGCTGCTATACCCAATAATTCACTCATACCAAGCCCCTCTTACGGCAACATGACATGCAACAGCATGCCAAACAGGAGATACACGACCACAGGAAAGGAAAGGCTCAGTACACCAATGAGTGCTACCCTCCTCTCCTTGAGATAGTAAAACGAAAGGGCTAGAAACAGGACTGTGGCAACCACAAAGCCAAGCGGTGCGATGAGCAGGATATACAGCAAACAGATAAGGGCAAAGAGAAGCGAATCCTTCCATGCTCTTTGCATCAGTGATGCAAAGAGCATCCGGATACCCTGTCCGCTGTAGAGAGAAGCCTGCCCAGGAGCATCTCCTCCTGTGCCCAGGTCGGTGCTGTGCGTATCCAGGAAGGCCTGTTGCTGCATCTCCTTTGTACCCTCCAGGATAAGGGAGATCGAAAGCAAAAAGAGAAAGAAAGCTATCACCAGGGGAAACAGGTATGCTGACATCTTCCACTTGGCCTGCGAGTTCTCATGCATCACCAGTGAATAGAGGCCAAGAGCGACGGAGAGCACAAGAAAGGCAAAACCTTCCACAGAACTCTGATGAAATCTAGATCGTTTACCAGGCATTGCTCATATTCCTCCTTGCCAAGCAAAAGCCCTCGTCCCTGCTCGCTAGAGAGAGGGGCAGAGGGCTTCTTGCTATGCAGAGCATTAGTACGTCAGTTTTGCTATGCCAAACTTTTCAGGGCTGTTTTTCGCAGCGCCGCTGTCATAGAGCATCCAGGAGACCAATGACTCCCAGTCACTGTAGAAGGCGCGCATCTTCTCTTCAGTCGGATACTTCTCATAGAGCTTTTCCAAGGAGTTCTCAGCCACATAGGCTTTCCAACCCTCCTCCTGTACACTCTTCTTCGCAGCATCCTTGAGGATAGCCACAATTTCAGAAGGAACATCCTTGCTTACCAACAGGGAAAGCGGGGTAAAGGGGTTGTCCAGGTACCTCTCCGATCCGGGGATGATCTCAGCAAGGGTCGGTACCTCGGGATACGATGCGATACGCTCATTGGCAGAGATTCCCAGAAGCCTGAGGTCTCCACTTGCAAGATACCCGGTAACTGTGGAGAAGTTTGAGTTGGTGAACTCTACCTGGTCGCCCAGGACGGCGAGGATACAGTCCGATCCACCGGGATATGCGGTAAGGGCCATCTCCATACCCAGCTTGTTGTAGATCAAAGACTGCACATGACCTGAGCCACCTGGTCCTGTATAGGACATCTTCACCTTACCGGGGCGCGCCTTGATGTCAGATACCAGTTCTTGCAGTGTCTTGTAGGGGGAATTCTTGTTTACCACGATAACCTTGGGGTCATTCACCGCTGCCATGATGGGGGTGAAGTCAGCATAGCTCATGCTGCTCAGACCCATGACTCGCTGCGTTCCCAAAGACTCTGCGGTGAAGAGGACGGTATACCCATCAGGCTTTGCATCAAGGACAGTCCTTGCCCCAATGGAACCCGATGCCCCTCCCTGGTTGATGACGGTAACTGACTGACCAAGGTGCTTCTCCAGCTGGATAGCCAGTTGCCTTCCGGTAAGGTCGGTGGTTCCACCGGCTCCATACGGCACGATCATGGTGATGGCTTTCTTGGGATAGACAGCTGACGATTCAGCTTCACCTGTTCCCATGGCCATTGCCAGGGATGTCAGGGATAACAGGACAACAGTCAAAGCAAGCAATTTTTTCATAGATTCTCTCCTACGTATTCCTATCAGGTCATGTAATGTAAAAAAGTATCATGGAATACCTAGGTTTTGTCAATTGAAATGCGTATCTTTACATTGCTTTGAGATTATGACACCTATACACAAAAAAAGATGAACCGGTAACTTATTTGTTACTATTTAAGCTTTAAAGGAAAATATCGTTGAAATACCACAACACATCACTAAAATATTACGTACGATATGTCCCTATGGCCTCTTGCAGGTATCCATAAACCTTCACATAAATGTAATTTTTACATCTGCCTATGAAGGCTGCACATTTCCCAGATTCACCAAATCCGGCCTCAGCTTTTCAGCACCATCGAGGAAGATGGGGACCGCCTGTTCGACGACCCTGTTGGTGATGATTAGCATACGGATGACCCGATGTAGCATTCCCTCGATCTCAAGTTCCTGCATGCAGAACAGGGGCGTCGTTGCGCAGTACCCGCCCTTTCTCAGACCCCCTGCAGGGTTGCGACTCTTCAAGTCGCTTGTCTGGGTCAGCAGCAGGCAGGCAATATCAGATTCCCCTATGCCATTGGCCTCAAGGAGAGCAGCAAAGAGCTTGCAAGAAGCCACCTCGATTTGGGAAGGATCGTCGCTTGCAACGCAGATGGCACCGCGAACTGCAGTGATAAGAGGATTGTTTGTCATGGGAATCTCCTGTCAGCTGATGACCACACCGTCGGTCACCAGGTTTTCTATGATAGCTACCAGGGTGCTGAGGGCGAATACCCCAGCCATCCTGAGAAGGGTCAATATGACCGGTGAAAGCGGGAATATCCGGTCGCTTCCCCAGACGATGAAGGAAAACACTATGATCCAGAGCCCGAACAGCAGGTTTGTCCAGCTTATCAGGATGAGGGCAAACATCAGCAGGTCAATGAGGCTCTGGTTCACCAGAAAATAGCTGCTCGAAAGATACACCAGGAAAAAGAAGAGGTAGAGCAGCATCGTATAGTTATGGACTCTGCTGGAGAATGCCAGCAATCTTCTGGTGTGTAACATATGCCTATCGTACCACCTTAGCTCCCTTTCGGGCAACCGGGAAACTTACGAAGATCGGTGAGCCCTCGACAAAGACATCCAGATACTCTTCAGTGCAGGTGTTGGAAAGGGAAAAGTGTCTGAAACTCAGGGCAAAGGATTCCAGGGGCCATCGGAGCTCTGGTGCTGTTACCGTTGCCTCCCCTTGCAGGGTAGCCGGGTAGAGGCTGACGGTAGCACCCTTATTCAGGGAGACAAACCTCCTATGGGAAGAGACGAGCGTGTTTGTCTCATAGCGGGTAAACCAACGTATCGGGGGCCCGAACCGGGAGAACAGCGAAAAGGTCTGCAACAGGTGGTCGAGGCGGTACCCTCCCCCTCCCACCAGCACATACTGCCCATCACAATGCTTGAGGGCCTCCTCTATGGCAAGGTAGGTATCGCTGTGATCCTTCTCAACAGAGTGACGCTCATGGCTGAGGGCAAGGGCATCGTCTACAAACTGGGTAGAGTCAAAGTCCCCGATGACATAGTGCACCGAATACCCAAGCTTTTTTGCCATATCAAAGCCACTGTCCGCCGCTATGAGGTAGTCATCTGGTCCCAGAAGCCCTGGTGGCAGGCTCTCCGGTCCCCCTCCACCTGTAAATACTATCGCCTTGCTCATTTTTTTCTCACTTTATCTTGCTGGATAGCCTATATTGGCATACCATAGCAGTAAACAACACACAATAAGGATCTGCTATGCCAAATACTCCAGAACGTCTGAAAAACCTAGGCCTGCACACTGCAGACATTCTTCTTCCCAAATTGGGAGTTGACCTCTCCAAGTGGGCTGTCGTCGCTTGTGACCAGTATACTTCAGAAAAATCCTATTGGGAACAAGCCAAAAGCTTTGTAGGTGGTGAGCCTTCAACACTGAACCTCATTTTCCCAGAAGCCTATCTGGAGGACGCTGAGCCTGAAAAACGTATCGAGGCCATAAACGCGCATATGCAAACCTATGTCGGCAATGCACTGTTTGATACACACGAGAACTGTTTCTTCCTGGTCCACCGCACCACCAGCTCCAACGACAAGGGACGATGGGGCCTGCTTGTCCTGCTTGACCTGGAGCAGTACGACTATTCGGTTGGTTCACGCTCCTTGATCAGGGCAACCGAAGGTACGATCCTCAGCCGCATACCGCCCAGAAAGGAGATTCGCAGGAATGCCCCCCTTGAGCTGCCCCATATCATGGTGCTTATCAGCGACCATGAGCGCTCGGTCATCGAACCTTTGGCTGCAAAGACCCATCAGCTGAAGCAGGCATATGAAACGACCCTCATGGCTGGGGGAGGCACCCTCAGTGCCTGGGTCATCGACACACGAGATGACTTTGCCGCCATCGCAGCAGCCCTGGAGAAGATCAAGACCAATCTTGACCCTGAAAACCCTCTGCTATATGCAATGGGTGACGGCAACCATAGCCTTGCCACAGCAAAAAGCTGTTGGGAGGACATCAAACAGACAATACCACAGAGTGAGTGGGAATCCCACCCTGCTCGGTATGCCATGGTCGAACTGGAAAACATCTATGACCCCGGTCTTACCTTCGAACCCATCCATAGGGTCCTCTTTGGCATCGATTTCGAGACATTCAAGGCAGAAGTCGAGAAATGTGCATCCCTGGTGGTCGTTGAGAAGGTATCCGATTTGCCTACCCTGCATAGGCTCATAAACGAACCGAGTGATTTCCAGCGGTTCGGGTATCGGGACAAGAGGGGATACTACCTGTTCAACCTCTCGGGTGCGATCGCCAATATCGCAGCCGGGACCCTTCAGATGGTCATCGACTCCCTGCTGGCACAGAACAAGGCGAGTGTAGACTATATCCATGGAGAAGAGGTAACTGCTCACCTGGGAGAACAGGAGGGCAACGGAGCTCTCATCCTGCCCAACGTATCCAAGGATACGTTCTTCGAGACCATCATCAAGGATAGTGCACTTCCCAGAAAAACCTTCTCCATGGGAGAAGCCAATGAGAAGCGCTATTATATGGAAGCGAGGAAGATCAAAAACTAGAGACCGAGCAGGTCCGATGCGTCATACTGGCCACAGCGTACCAGCGTATACGGCTTAGTCGTGCAGTCGATGAGAGTAGAGGGAACTTCCCCCTGCTTCTCAGAGCCCACGACAAAAGCCGGGACCCTGTCCTTGAAGGAGAATATGATATCGGTGATGTTGGTTATGGTATGATAGCCAGACTCATTGACACTGGTCGAGTACATCGGCTTGCCAAGCCTGGTCAGGACTTCCTGCAGGAAAGCATCGGAGGGGACACGCACAGCGGTGGTTCCGCTTCCATCGATATTGGGCAGGATTGCAGTGAGGGCACACGGCCAAGCCTGCTCGATGTCCTTGGGTACGATGCATATCTGTTTGGCCTGCTCAAGGGTTGCAAGGACGAGAAAGGGTTTTGTCTCCCCACGGTACTTGACTGCCCGCAAGGCCTGTTCGGCAGGACCGACTTTGGCACACAAACCATAGATGGTGTCACAAGGTAGGACCATCACCTTGTCCGCCTCTAATATGGCGACTGTTTTCTCAACTGTTCCTGGAAGCTGCTTGTAGAGAACTTCCGCTTCTTCATGCTCAATACTCATCTATACCTATCTCTCCTCTGTGCCCCTATACCCCATACTACCGTAAAAATCGTAGAAAAGACTAGAGCCATGAGTGCAATCCAGAGTTTGGAAAATCCTGTAAAGGTCCCCTTTGCAGGATTGGAAAGAACATCTTGGCCTTGTTGGACAGTATCCTCCTGCCCTTCATCAGCAAAATAAAAGACCTGTTCCCCTTCCCCCTGATAGCCATACCGAAAGGCAGCATCCTTCAAGGCGTCTTGTGATGACATAAGTCTCTTCTGTTGCTCCAAGGAGTCAACTTGTAACAAAAGCACCTCTTTTTCATGCTGCAGTATCTCAAGTTCTTGTTTAATTGAACGTGCATGCAGAAAACCTTCCTCGCCTAAGAGACCAAGAAGGATGAAATATGCTAAAATGAGGGTGAAAGTGAAGATTAGGCCTAATTTTCTTGTCATGCTTTTGTTCATCTTATATGCTAAGTATGATACTATAGGTTTAATGTACGTGTAAAGTTAGCCTTGGGAGGTTCCAATGTCCGAAAACAAACACTACGGCCGGCAAATATTACTCAGTTTGTTCATAACTGTCTTTATACTGTTAGTTTTGCTCTATGTAGCTTCCAGATACCTGCTCCCTCTCTACTCAATCAACCAAGAACAAATTTATGATGTACTGGTGAAACTGTTCCCCTTACTTATCGGACTTATCATGATAGAGATAGGAGTACTTGTCGCTCGCAGGCGTGATGAGGACTTTGCTGACGAAATTGACAAACTTCCCCCCAATGCTTATGACAAACCTTTATATACCCTCCCAGGTGATGACCCACTGCATCGGCATACTGATGAGATTGTCTTCAGCCAGAGCGTTGCAGATGAATACAAGCCCGTCGATCATGCATTGGCTCCAGAGGACGAGCTTGTCGGCACAAATCCCACAATCCGTGAGGTGCTCCAGCCTACCTTCCCCAAGGTAGGGCAGGCAGATGATACTGCATCCTTGGAGGCCGTATCGTATGAAGAACAGGAAGAAGGAACAAAGCCAGCAACAGAGGAGCCGATAGCCACTGTCCTGCAATCTGCTGCACGTGATGATGAAGCAGAAGAAGAGGCATCCACCGTTTCAGAAGCTTCAACACTGGAGAATGAACGATCATACACAGAGGAGCCAATCCAATCCTTTGCCCAGCCTGCGGCTCGAGCATATGAACAACCTGTTGCTGAAGATACGATAGAGATAGCATCCTCTTCCTCGATACCCGTGCATGGGCACTCACGACTTGTGGAAACCTACACCAATGATTTCGATTCCATCCTCTCCGTCGAATTGGAAAATGCCCAGGAGATGGATTACGACCTGACCCTTGTCCTTGTCGACGTGAGCAAGGGCCCGGCCGAACAGATCGGAAACAAGATGATCATGCTCAGTGGCGAACTTGCCTACAGCTTCATCCTTGAGAACAACCGCATAGCGATGGTCTTGCCCTTCTATAACGCTGAGGAGGCACGCTCCTTTACCCTTTCGCTCCTTGAGAGCTGCAAGAAGGAGTTCTCAGGTGCATCACTGCAGATAGGGTTCGCTTCCAGGAACGGCAGGGTGCTGGACAGCTCGCTGCTCCTGCACGAGGCTGTCACAGCCTGCATGCTTGAGGATGATGACGAATACGACAGTGATGCTACCAATGCAGAGGGGACGATTGAAAGCAATCCTCTCTGATATTTCCCAAATCGTGGAACACGTATCACCCTACACATGAAAAACCTCCATATACCCAGTATTTGGAGGTTTTTTCTTGTATAGGTGAGTTCAGACGTGATGGATAGGGATAAGAGACCATAGTGCTTGCAATACACGGGGCAAACCGCCTTACCCCGCTTAGTATCCACCCTCAGAGAAGAGTCTCGATCGTAGGCAAGCCTACTTGTCTCTCCACACCTCTCTAGTTCTTCAATGGAATATCAAATCTCATCCTATCCCTGGTAAGTATGGTATTGGGGAAGACCCGCTGTGCATCCTCGGCAAGATACTTCAGCTCCCAGTCGTTATACCGGGGGCTGTAGTGTATCAGCGCCAATTTCCTTACCTGAGCATCACGGGCTATGCGTGCAGCCTGCTCGCTGGTCATATGCATCTTCTCGCGGGCAGTCTCCTCCATATCGGATCCAAACATACCCTCACAGAAGAACAGGTCACTATCCTTTACATGGGCAGCTATCGAAGGCAGGTAGAGGGAATCGGTCACATAGCTGAACTTCCGCCCTTCCCTCGCCTCTCCCATCACCTGGGAAGGCTCTATGGTGCGACCATCGGAGAGCGTTACGGAACTGCCTTTCTGCAGTTTCCCCCACAGGGGACCCATAGGGATACCAAGAGAGGTGGCAAGGTCGGGATGGAATTCACCGGGACGAAGCTTCTCCTCCATCACAAACCCCGTACAGGGCTTTGTATGGGCAAGGGGAAAGGCAGAGACGGAGTACTCATCGTTGTCGATAAGCACTCCTGGCTGTGCCACCTTCACCACGATCTCATAGTTGATGTACATATCCAGTATCCGGCGGTTTGCATCGACATACTCCTTCAGACGAGGAGGCCCGTAGATGGTAAGCGGATCATCGCGGTCAACCTGGCTGGAAAGCATCAGGATGCCTGGAAGTCCGGTCACATGGTCAGCATGCATATGGCTGATGAAGATCGAGTTGATCTTCTTCCATTTCAGGTTGAGCATCTTCAGTGATATCTGGGTCCCTTCCCCGCAGTCAAACAGGAAGAGTTCCCCATCACGTCGGACCATGGCACTGGTAAGGAATCTGTTGGGCAGGGGCATCATGCCGCTGGTCCCTAAGGCAAATACTTCAAAATTCATGAAGGCAGTATATAGGAAAACCCCACTTAGTCAAAGCGTGTACAGCTCAACAGGGGGATTTTCCGTACCCTTCTCAGGCTCCAGAGTACGGAGAGCGAACTTACCAGGATAAGGGCGACCAGAATGATGGAGATATCGAGGTAGGGAACTATCACCTGGAAATCAAGCAGGTAGAAAGCAAGGGCTGGAATGGATTTCTGGGCCAGGAAGGAGAGCATGGAACCCAAGTTGAGCCCCAGCAGGACACCCCCTGCCGTTCCCAGGACAATGGAGATGAGGGTTACCAGCATGACCGTGGAGAAATAGACTCCCCTGATGAGCGGATTGCCAGCACCCAACAGCTTCAACAAGGCAATACGGCTCTTATCGTCCTCGATCAGTTCCCGACTCAACTCACTGATGAAATACCCGCAGAGGATTGCCACGACCAGCATGACACCCAGCACAGCCTGACGGCTTGTCTCCAGGTTTGTCGCCACTGCATAGTTCTCCTCGTCCCAGGAGGTAACCGAAAGCCCCTCTTGCTCCAGGGAGGAACGCACTTCAGCGATCTTGTCGTCTGTGACCAAAATCTCGAAATAGGTATCCGCCTTGCCTGAGAACAACTTCTCCATGAGAGAGTAGTCACAAAAGACCAGGTTCTCATCCAGTTCCTTATACCCCGAGTCATAGAGGTTCCCCACAATGCACAGCTGGGGGCGCAGGCTATTGTTGCTGATCATCATCAGGGCGACCCTATCCCCCTGACCAACCTCCAGCCTGCTTGCAACGCTTGTGCTGAGCAGAACCTGTGGTAAAGACGATCCCTGGGTATCGACCTCTGTATCCAAGAACGTCAGTTCTGCCATTCTTTGTTCAGTAAAGTAGGAGTCCTCCACCCCCTTGAGCCGTATCATGAGGTTCTTTGAGGGACTGTATATCAGCGAGTAGGACTGTGCGACCAACTGTACATCCCCTATATGCTCAAGGTTGGGAATTGGAGTATCGGCTCTCTCGTGCACCTGCAGGTGTCCATTTCCCAGCAGGGCATACTTGTTCGCTATCCCTCGACTCATGGAGACGACAAACAGCTGGGCAAACACCAAGGCTGCAACAACTACTGATATCAGAAGGATATTGAACAGGATCCTTCTTTTTGCTGCAGCGCTACTGTGTATGCCCAGTTTTCGGGCGATCAGCATGTTTGAGAGCCTTGGCCTCACCTGATGACCTCCACCTTGCGGTCATGGAGTCTGTACACCCTATCGCACCGCGAGGCGAATGGGGTGTTGTGGGTGATGAGCATCAGGGCCACCTGCTTCTCAGCAACCAATCTGAACAGCATATCCTCAATGAGGGCAGCATTGCGCTCATCCAAGGATCCTGTAGGCTCGTCGGCAAACAGGATAAGGGGAGCATTCACCAAGGCCCTTGCAATGGCCACCCTCTGCCTCTCCCCTCCGGAAAGCTGGTCACTCTTATGGTCCAGGCGATCACCAAGGCCAACAGTTTGCAGAAGGTGCAGAGCCCTCTTACGTGCCTCCCTCTCCCCCACTCCCATGATCATGGCAGGGACAGTGACGTTCTCCAGGGCGGTGAAGTCATCAAGGAGAAGACTGCTCTGGAAGATGAAACCCATCTTATTGCTTCGGATCTTGCTCAGTTGGGCATCATTGAGCGAGTTGAGTTTTTTCCCATCAAAGAGGACCTCACCCCTATCACTGGAGAGCAGACCTGCACTTATCTGCAGCAACGTACTCTTTCCGGATCCACTCTTGCCGGTAATGGCTATGCTTGTAGCCGTTTCCAGGGCAAGGTCGATGGAATCGAGGATCTCTATGGGCTCCCCTCCTCTTGCTGTGGCAGGAAAACTCTTGCTGACTCCCCTAAGGGAGAGTATCTCATTGGACTTCATCATGGGCAAACATCTCCATAATATCCGCTTTCAGGATTCGCCTCGTCCCCAGATAGGAGGCAAAGCCACTGAAGCAGAGTATCGCTACGACCAGAAGGAACAGATCGAGGAAATCTACAACAAGGGTCAGGTGTACCCCCAGCGAACTGTAGACAAGCAGGGAAAAGTTAGGGTAGAAGAGGACTCCCAGAAGGGTGAGAACCATTCCCCCCAACGCACCGACAGAGGCGACTATCAGGGCCTGCAGGACAAAGATCCGCTGGACGTGCCTCTTCTGGAGCCCCATGGAGCGAAGCATCGCTATCTCCCTTTGTTTTGCAAGCAACAGGCGCCTGGAGCTGTTGCGGATATGGATGATGATGACCACCACCATCAACAGCAGCATCAGCGTCATCATGCTCTGCTCCAGTTGCATCGCCCCATAGAGGGAGGCATTGGCCTCCTTCCATGTGATGGGATCGAGGTCGGGGAAACTCTCTCGAATCTGCCTGGCGACAGCATCACTCTTTGCCTGTGAATAGATTCCGACCGAAAGGGGTGCATCAGCATTGAGGGAGTACAGGGTAGCCAGATCGGTGAGGTAGGTGGAACTGTCAAAATCATACATGGAGGTATAGAATACACCCCCGACGGTCAATCTTCTCTGTGAGGGGATGACCGTAGCCTGCCGACCCTTCTTCAGCAGCGTGATCTCTACTGTCTCTCCCAAAGGCATGGAGCCCAAGTGCAGGTATGAGGCGGTGAGCTCCCCTGGCTTGAAGAGTTCCCCCCGATAGAGGTTCAGCCCCTCTGTGAAGGGCCCCTTGCTCTGAATGGCACGAATCCTCCCTGCCAGGGAGGAACCGTCCTTGCCTTGGATCAGGACAGGAATCTCAGCGAACAGGAAGGCATGGTCGACCAGGGACAAGCTTTCCAGTTCCCTGACCAGCGTATCGCCCGTATCCAGGTCTGTATGGGAGAGCGGGGCCTGCACATCGAAGGACTCGAAGGTGCGTATGTCCTCAAACTGGTTCTCCTGCAGGGCCTGCATGAAGGAGAGCACCATCGTGATGGCAAACAGGCAGAGCGCAAGGCCGAAGGCGATGCGCACACTGGTTCCCTTGTGCCGGTTCTCCGTAGAGAAAGCATACCGCTTAGCCAGAAAGAGCACCATACGCTCTACCGGTACCTGATGGAGAGCACGCGCACCCCATCCAGGGCATAGGTTATGTCGCAGTACGGCTTCCCATTGTCAAACAGGGTCTCCACCTTGCCCCCATCCTTGGGATAGCGTGTCTCCTTTTGCAGGATCTCTGCCTGATACAGTGACTCTGACACCTCTTGTCCTTCCTCGAATCGTATGATACGAACACTCCCATCCTTTCCCTTCCCTCTCGATTCAAGGAGGGTGCGATCTTCAGTATACCTGTATTCAGTGGTAAGGGAAGGGGAAATCCGCTTTACCAGCAAGCCACGCTCATCATAGAGCTCACTCTTTGCAACTCCTTTCTCTGTAGTTGTCAGGCGGATGCCTCCCTCCTCGGTCTTCTCTATCTCAACACTCTTGATGAGGTTCTCTCCCTCCCAAACCTGCTGAATCTGCAGATCTTGGGAGATCTGCGTTACCTTCGTAAAGGTATCGCCCTTGGTGTAGGAGAACCAGGGCCTACCTATAGGGTCTCCAAAATAGAGGATGGAACTGCCCTCAGCAGTAATGGTGAGAATGCTGTTCAGCCTTCGGGTAGACCCATCATAGCTATAGATCTCCATCTCGGTGAGCTTGTCGGAGACCAGGAGCACACTCTTTTCCAGCAGGCCATCATTGCCATAGGTGAAATACCGGCTCTCCTCTCCGATCGTCTCAGAGACAAGGCGGTTCCTTTGATACTCGCTGAGGTGAGTGGAGCCATCATCGACATGGAACGTGGAGACCTCATACCCATCTTCATAGGGTACAAAGGTCCTTACCCACACTACCTCACCTTCGTGATACAGGGTGGATGTGTTCCCTTCCCTGAGCAAGGAATATTCACTCTCTTCTGCAAACCTACCCCTATCCTGACCGATGCTGTTCGACCGAACGCTCTGTTGGGCATTCAAGGAGAACAGGAACATCATGGCAACGAGCAGGAGGGCAACTTTTCTCATAGTCCTACCAGGCTATCGAGGAACTCATCCTTGTCAAATGGATGCATGTCTGCATAGGTCTCCCCAGTACCGACAAAGGCGATGGGGATATCGAATTTCTCCCCTATCTGCACCAGGGCCCCTCCCTTTGCCAGGGAGTCGTACTTGGAGAGGATCAAGGCATCGAGCTTGACAGCCTGGTTGAACAGGTCAGCCTGACTTATGCCGTTCTGTCCTGTTGTGCTGTCAATGACCAGGAACTTCAGGTAATGCTCGGCCTCAATACCTCTTCCCTGCACGATCTTGTCAATCTTGGAGAGTTCACGCAACAAATTCTCCTTGTTGTGCATCCGACCTGCAGTATCGACAAGGATCAGATGCTCCCCCCTGGCCTTGGCCGAGGTTATGGCATCATAGACAACAGAGCCGGGGTCACTGCCACTCTTCTGCTTTACCAGGCGGCAACCCAACCTCTGGGCATGGACCTCCAGCTGGTCGATGGCAGCGGCACGGAACGTGTCAGCTGCGGCAAGCATCACCTCATAGCCCTGGTTCTTGTACATCTGTGCCATCTTGGCAATGGAGGTGGTCTTGCCCACCCCATTCACCCCCAGGATAAGGAATACTGTCAGCGTATCCTTGGACAACTCAGGCAGGAATGAACGTACCCTGGCAGAGAGGAAGCGCTTGACCATGAGCTGCAGGTCTTCCTGGGTCGAAGGTTTCTCACTTCTTGCCAGACGCCTCATCTCATCTGAGATTTCCATGGCAAGCTTCGCACCGAGGTCCCCTTCAATGAGAAAATCCTCAAGATCTTCAAAGAACTGCTCGTTGAAGGTCTGTATTCCAAACAGGGCCTTGAGCCTATCACCAAACTTCTTTTTCATGTAAAAACTCCAAGCGTTGCTAGTATACGCCAGAACCCGCAAGGGAGGCATAGGAAGCAAAATTCAGTATTGTGTGCAAGGTGGAGACAAGGGCAAAGCCACTTGTCGCAACCTGCAGGGGCTGCCACAACGGGTTACCCACATCGAATGTTCTAGAGAGTGTGGAACTAGCCACATAGAGCCCGAAAACCAGCATAGTGTTTCGGAAACTTTTATAGAAGAGCCTTTGTTCCTCCTGGACGAGAGCAGAACGGGTCATCCACTGGGGTTGCAGGGAGACAGAGAGCTCAGACTCAGGCTTCTGCACCTGCAGCGTCTTGCTGGCGAAGCCCTCCTTCTGTGCAACAACAACCAGGGGTACCAGCGAGGAGCTGATGCTCAGTTCACATGCAGTGTCATACAAAAGACCATCGACAAACCAGTTCACCTTTCCTGTCGTTGAGGTGAGGTGCATATCCCCAAGCTCCATTCGATCCAGACTTGCATCCACACTCACGATGGTATTGGGTTGCAAGCTTACAGATAGTTGCCTAGCCAGGAATCCCTCAGCCGAAAGGCTTAGGGAGTACTCACCAGAAGCGAACAGCTCTTGCCTCCCCTTGAGAAGGAGAGGCTCGCCATTGATAGCCACCTGTGTTGATGAGCTTACGTTGTCAAGGACGAGCAGGCCATACTCGGGTCCTGCTGTCTTGGCCAGCAATGCCGCCCCTATCTTCTCCAGCATCTCTGAGGGAGAGTTTTGCATCATCACCACCTGGTCAAGGATCACTGTGGTGGTATCGGAAAAGGTATCATGCCAGTAAAGTCTGATGCGGTCATTGGAAGCAAGCTTGGTCCTCTTGATCAGGATGAGGGCATCAAGGCCCTGCTGTGAGGCATACCAGTACCGAGCACCAGGGTACCTTGTCAGAAGAGTGGAAAAGCCCTCATGATAAGGGATCTGCCTGTAGGTGACAGCCAACCTGGAGGGGATGCTCACCCCTTGTTCACCATCCACTTCACTGGCCTTCTCGAGGTCCTTCTCTGATTTTGAGGCATAGGCTCGAGAGATTTCCTCTGCTGTGATGAGTTGCCTCTGCCGTTGTCGCTTTTCCTCGAGAAAAGCTGCATAGTCTGTACTGGGAACGAGAAACAGGTTTGCATAGGTTGCTCCAGCCTCCTCGACCTGGGATTTCAGGGAGGTAGAGTCTTCCTGGAGAGCGAAGATGCCTATAGAGAAAGGCGCCTCTTCGACGGCAGATAGCGGCAGGCATACAAGGAGCACACCTACCAGAGCCAACAGGAATACCCTGATATGCACCCCTATGCCTCCTCTTTGGACCACCGCAAGAAGCTTTCGATGAATGGGTCAATAGCACCATCCATGACTGCCTGGATATTTCCAACTGTCTCACTCGTCCTATGGTCCTTGACCATGGTATATGGCTGGAACACATAGGAACGAATCTGACTTCCCCAGGTAATTTCCTTCTTTGCTATCGCAGTCTTTTGCTGTTCCTTTTCCTTCTCTTCCTGATAGTACTCATACAGACGGCTCTTGAGGACCTTGAATGCAAGCTCCTTGTTCATTCCCTGGCTACGCTCGTTCTGGCACTGTACGACAATGCCGGACTCGAAGTGTGTGATCCTTACTGCACTGTCGGTCTTGTTGACGTGCTGTCCTCCTGCCCCTCCGGCACGGTAGGTATCCAGGCGGTAGTCATCCGGCTTGAGGTCGATCTCAATGGTGTCGTCGATCACAGGAGAGGCATAGACACTGCTGAAGGAGGTATGTCGTCTCTTCTGGGAGTCAAAAGGACTGATACGTACCAGTCGGTGCACCCCAGCCTCTCCCTTCAGATACCCGAAGCTGTAGGAGCCGCTGATCTTCATGGTCACGCTCTTGATGCCACCCTCGTCCTCCTGCAGGTCAAGGATCTGGCTCTTGAAACCGCTTCGTTCGCAGTAGCGCAGGTACATGCGCATGAGCATGCTTGCCCAATCACTTGCCTCGGTACCACCGGTACCGGCATGGATGGTCAGAAAACAGTCATTCTTGTCGAACTGCCCATCAAGGAGGGTCTTGAGCTTGAGCTTGGCATACTCCTCGGTCAGGGCGATTATCTGCGAGTCAATCTCCTCCTGTTCCTCGGCATTGTCAGGCTCATCAGAGTAGAGGGCGATGAGCTCCTCCATGTCATCCATCTTCTGGATAAGCTCTTTCCAAGGGAAATAGGAGTCCTTCAGAGCGTTGAGTTCGCTGAACAGTGTCTCTGCACCCCTCTTGTCTTCCCAGAATCCTGGTTCTAGGGTCTTCTTCTCAAGCTCTTGTATCTTTTCTTGCAGATTGGAGGAGTCAAAGACGCCTCCATACGTTGTAGGCTTCTTCTTTCATATCTTCAAACTGTGATGTATTTTGGAAATGCATAGGTGCTCCTCAATCTTATTTGCGTTCGAGCCTGAGGCCAAGGGTATGTTTCTGCTCCTCTCCAGGGGCAAGTGACAGGGGCCAGACCAGCAGGTATAGGGTGTGTTGGTAGAGGTGCTCCTCCGCCAAGGTTGTCTTGTAATCAATAGTATAGTCTTCCTTAAGCAAGGTAAAGCGTGTATCAGCAACTAGTGATATCATTGTGTTGTTGGGTTCGTCAAAAATCTTGAAGGACTTTACGCTCTGCACAACAACCTCCGCCTCTTCATAGGCGATAAGCTTGCGGTCTTCCATGACCGAGAAGGATGTCCTCTGATTCTTGGAATCGACGGATAGGGGCATCTCACACCCATACATGCACTTCAGGTGCTCATCACCTGTGTTGGTGAGTGTTATCTCGAGGAGGACGGTATTCTGACGAAACTTGAAGTGCTTCTCTATGGAGAGAGAGCTGCTCAGGATAGGATTCTCACCCGGGGCAGCCTTGACCAGGTATTCGGTATTTCTCCGATCGAGGACCGAAATATCATACGTTGACCTACCCATATCCAAACAGGTTCCTGCATTGCGCTTGTCGTATTCGAAGACGGGCAGGGATGAGGGGAAGAATACATCGGTGAATATCCTCTGCTTGGTACCCCCAACAGGTGGGTGCAGGCTCTGACTCGTTCCGAAGCCAGAAAGGGGCGCAAAGGTATCGCCATAGTTATACAGGGAGGGAAGATAGGTAAGCTCACTCAAGGCTCCTCCCTTGGAATCGACGACACTGCTGATATTCTTGCCGATGGTCAGGTACTCGTCCAGGTCATCCCCGTCGTAGTCAGTGCTAACCGGATAGGTGTAGTCGGGGACTGCAAACAGGACTGAATCAGCCTCATTGATGTATCGCCAGACCAGCTTGCGTACCGAAGAGCGAAGCATGGAGGCATTGGCATCACAGACATACGGCCCCCCTTGGGACATCTTCTGCAACAACAGCTCAAGGCGCTTGCGCACATCCTTGTCCTTCTTGTAGTTGCGTGCTGAATCCAGCATGGAGGTGAACCTTCCGTATAGGTAGGTGAGCGACTCATCCTTGACAAACAGGTCGTTGAAACAGGAGAGGTCCCCTATCTGGCAGTCATGTCCGTACCACCCTGTCTGCAGGTATCCTTTCTTCATCGGCTCGTTGGGATCGTTGATCTCCTCTATGGACGAGCTTTCGAAACTATAGAGCAGGGAGAAGAGCTCTTCGGTCTGCTCGCTTGTGATCCCTCCCTGGCAGAGCTGGTCAACATTGACCATCGCTGCACAGAAGGAGGTGGAACACTCTGCCATCAGGGTCCTGAGCCTGTTCAGAAACTGGGAGAAGCTCATCTCTGAAAGGGCAAACTGCCTGACAAGGGAGCCTACAGAACTATCGGTGGGGACTATCTGGACACTCTTGCCCAGCTCATGCATCTGGAAGGGTTCACCAAGATACTCGGTATGACGAATTGCATCATGGCTGGAGATGAGGACCCTATCGATACAGCACAGGGCGAGGGTATTGATATAGATCGGGTTGAAGTACTGTCCATAGCACCAGAGCGTCTTGCTGCGTTGCCCATACCGTTTCCTGAGCCAGGTAGTATTGAGCTCTATCTGGTTGGAGCGGTCTTTTGGCGAGAGCAGGGAGAGCACACTCTGGTTGTAGGTACCGGTGAGCAGTTCCACCCTACCCATGCGGGCAAGGTCCCCTATGAGCATGTTCATCTCAGGGTGGGTTTTTTCCAACCACTCCATCAGAAAACTACTCAGATAGAGCTGCAACACTGCACTGTTGTTGCTATGCAGATAGGTCAGCATCGGTTTGAAGACGGATTGCAGCGCCCGTTCTAAAACGGGTGTGGGAGAGCCTGCTGGAATCTGACTATACGCACCTATCAGTACTTTTTTCATTGCCTACCGCTTGATTATACACTTTGTGGGGCATGCCTGTGCGGCTTCTGCTATCTGTGAGTGTGGCACAGACTGATCAAATGTCGAGAGGAACCTATCAACCTTACACCCGGACTCGGGGAACTTCCTTTCGCAGATCATACACCCTATGCAGGCTACCGTACACATCTTGCGAATCTTTCCTCCCGGTTCATGACTATTGCACTCTATGACATATTCACTATCCTCATAGATCATCTGCATGACCCCATTGGGACAGATCTGTACACATTTTCCACAGCTGATGCAGGCTTTCTCATCGACGATGATATAGCCCTCCTCATCCTTGGAGATGGCGTCAACCGGACAGACCGCTATACAGCTGCCCAGATGGAGGCATCCATCCTTACAGGAGTTGTCCCCGGCAAAGAGGAGGGCTGCGGCATTACAGTCAAGCAGACCTTCATAGGCATAATCCTTGGTGGTGTAATCGATGTTTCCCCTACACATGACGTGAGCGACCTGACGGCGAGTTTCGCCGGTCTGTTCTATCTTCTCTCCCATGATCTCTGCCATCTTGGCATCAAGGGAGGCTCCCCCAGGAGAGCACAGCCCGATGGGAGCTTCGCCTAGGGCGACAGCGGCGGCATAGGCATTACACCCGGCATAGCCGCACACCCCACAGTTGGCACCGGGCATGATTGGTTCGAGTGCAAGCACCCTCGGGTCCTTCTTGATGGCAAGCTTCTTTTCAGCAAAGGAGAGGCCATACCCGAACAGACCGCCCAAGAGGGCGATTACCAAAACAGCAAACAGAATATTCATGGCTTCCTCCTTATACCAGATGTAGGTTCGTGATGAGTGCCTTGTCGAATGCCATGAAGGCCAGAGCCATCAGACCGGCAGAGACAAAGGCTATTGGCATTCCCCGATAGGTCTTTCGCACCGGTTGCAAATCAAGACGCTCTCGGATGTTGCTCATCAGCACAATGGCCAGGGTAAAGCCAAGACCCGCTGCAAGCCCTGCGACAAACGCTTCCATCACATTATATCCGCTGGTGATGTTGATGATGGCGATACCCAGGACCGCGCAGTTGGTGGTGATAAGAGGCAAAAAGATTCCCAGTGCCTTGTACAAGGGTGGGCTTATCTTCTGGATCACCATCTCCAGCAGCTGAACCAGGGACGCTATGACCAGGATAAAGGAGAGCGTCTGCAGGTACTGCAGGTTGAACGGGACCAGAAGATAGTAGTATATCGCCCAGGTCACAACCGAAGCGACGGTGGTGACAAAGGTAACGGATGCTCCCATGCCGATGGCATTCTCGCTGTTCTTGGATACCCCGATAAAGGGACAGAGACCCAAAAACTGCACAAGAATGAAGTTGTTGATAAAAATAAAGGTTATGAGTATTGCAATATAGGTCATCTTACTTACCCTTCTTTCGTGAAGTCTTCCATTCGAAGAATGCCTTCAAAAATCCCATGACCAGGAAAGCACCTGGAGCAAGCGCCATGACTCTCACAGGGTTTTCATAGAACCAGGGGATACGTATGACGCCGCTGAAGGATCCAGCGGGAAACAGCGTGATGGTACCCGATCCGAACAGTTCACGAATGAGTGCTATCAGGGTAATGGCCAAGCCGAAGCCAATGCTCATGCCGATTGCATCGAGGGCACTGTCAAAGGTGGAGTTCTTGCTTGCGAAGGCCTCAGCCCTTCCCAGGATGATGCAGTTGACTACGATCAGGGGAAGATAGACGCCCAGGGCATTGTAGACAGCAGGCACGAATGCATGCATGACCATCTCGGTAACGGTGACCAAGGAGGCAATGACTACAATGTAGGCAGGAATATGGATACTGGCGGGTATCACATTACGAAGCAGTGAAATGATAATATTGCTGAACAGGAGCACAAAGAAGACTCCTGCAGTCATACCTATCGCATTGGATACCTGACTCGATACCCCAAGTACAGGACAGAGTCCCAAGGCAATGACAAACACCGGGTTCTGTTCAAAGAAGCCTTTGGTCACCTCTTTCAAATGAGAATGTTTCATGTATTTCCTCCCAGACTCTTCACATAGGCACTGCCGCCCTTGATGGCCTTAGCGATTGCCATGAAGGTGACAGAGGAGCCACTTACTGCTGCGGCGTCAGATGAGGAGAGCATATCCTTGCTCGTCGGCACAGGCTTTGTTGCTCCTGTTGCCTTGAACATATCCATATACCCCTCATTCTCACTCTTCTTGCCAAGGCCCGGGGTCTCACTGTTGGTGAGCATCTTCGCAAAGAGCATCTCGCCTTCTGTCGTATAGGAAGCTACCAGGGTCAGCGCCCCTCCGTAACCGGCACCTTTCAGGCCAACTATATACCCACGCCCCTGCCCATCCTGGGTAAGGGGAATGCTGTACATGACATAAGGAGAGTCTTGCACATCCTGCTGTTCGCCTATCGTCCACTCGTTACTTACCGCCTCAAGTGCCATCGTCTTGTTCTGACGTTCCTGGTCGGCAATTACCGGAGCTGTTATGGAATTGGTCCATCCGAGTGCAAACGCACAGACTGCACAGATGGAGAGCAGGATGAATGCATATTTCAGATGCTTTTTCATACCTTTGCCTCCTTCAGCTGCTTACGGTATTCACGTGTATCGCCAAACTTGCGTGGGACGATATACCGGTCAATGGTTGGTGTCACGATATTCATCAGGATGATGGAGACCGAGACCGCCTCGGGCATGCTGCCAAAATACCGGAAGAGAAAGGTAAAGAATCCACAGCCGAGGCCGAAGATAACCTGGCCCTTGTGGGTTATCGGGCTGGTCACATAGTCGGTGGCCATGAACAGGGCACCAAGCATCAGGCCCCCTGAGAAGATCGCAGGGAAGAATGATCCTCCGAACAGGCCCAGTTCTGCGGGAAGCCCTCCGAAGATCCAGGTCAGCACTCCTACACTACCGAGGTAGGTGAGCGGAATGTGCCACGTTATGATCTTTCGGATCAGCATGTAGATGCCGCCGACCAGCAACAACAGGGCACTCACTTCCCCAATGCATCCGCCGACATTTCCCAGGAAGGTGTCGATGGAATAGGGGCTGAAGCCTGTCACCGATGCAATGCTCTGGGCAAAGCTTGTGGACGGATATCCACCCTGCGCGAGCAGGGTGTTGGCATCGAGACCAAGCTGACCTGAAGCAAGCGCTGTCTTTGTATAGGAAAGGGGCGTTGCCGAGCTGAGGGCATCGGGGGCGAGGGATGCGAGGGTCCTGGGAAGCTTGTAGGCGCTCATAGGAGTGGTGAATGAGAAGAATACAAACACCCGTCCGGCAAGAGCTGGATTCATCCAGTTGGCTCCAAGGCCTCCAAATATCCATTTCGCCACAAAGATTGCAAATGCACTGGCGACAAAGGGGATGTACAGGGGAACCGTAGGGCTCATGTTCACCCCCACCAGCAAGCCGGTAAGAAATGCAGATCCATCGGCAAGTGTCTGCTCCTTGGACAGTCGCCCCAAGAGGTATTCACACAGCAAGGCCGTGAGGATGGCAACTCCGAGGACCAAGAGGCTTCTGAGCCCAAAGGCATAGACACCCCAGAGGGTGGCAGGTACAAGTGCGAGTGAGACACTCCACATGATAGATGCTGTATGCTCTTTCGCATGGATATGCGGTGAAGATGATACAGTCAAAGAGGGTTTGTTCATTTTTTCTTTCTCCCCAACTTCTTTCCGGTCTTCATCCCATGAACCAGCGGAAGATGGGCTGGACAGACATAGGAACAACAGCCGCACTCTTTGCAATCCATGAGACTGTGTTGCATGGCTTCTTCATACTCGCCATGTGTTATATACCGATACAGGTGCGAAGGCATCAGGCCGATAGGACATGCTGCCACACAACGCCCGCAGTTGATGCAGGGGGTACTCTTCACGCTCTTCTGACCGGGCAAGGCAAGCAATCCGCTGGAGCCCTTTGCCATGGGGGTATTCTCATCGAAGAAGGAGAACCCCATCATCGGGCCCCCGCTTACCAGCTTTGCCGGTTCGGCAGAGAAGCCTCCGCAGAAAGCGAGCAGGTCGCCCATCTTGGTACCAATGGGAGCGAGCACGTTCTTCGGTTCCTTGATACATTCGCCAGTTATGCTGATCACCCGTTCATACAGGCTCTTGTGCAGGACAATGGCTTCATACAGAGCAAAGCAGGTGCCGACATTGGCTACCACTGCCCCGATATCCAAGGGAAGCTTACCGGAGGGGATCTCCTTGTTGATGGTGGCTTTCAGCAGTTGCTTCTCATCACCTTGGGGGTATTTCACCTTCAGGCCTATGATCTCAACGGGATAGCCTTTCTCCCTGGCAATGAGGGAGAGATGCTCGATGCAGTCGACCTTGTTCATCTCAATGCCGATGATGGTTCGTTTGGCACCGATGATCTTGGCTCCTATCATGGCTCCGATGAGCACCTCATCCCCTTTCTCAAGCATGATGCGGTAGTCAGCGGTGAGATAGGGTTCGCACTCCACCCCATTTACCACAAAGGTATCCACACTCCTGCCGGCGGGAATGGAGAACTTCACATGGGCGGGAAAGGTAGCCCCACCCAAGCCAACGATGCCCAGATCCTTGACCTGCTTGAGAAGTTCACTCCTCTCTTGTGTCTCCCAGTCAAACGTTTCGGTGGGATCGCCTTGCTGCTCTTCATCAGGAATAATGACGAAAGCATCACAATTGATGCTGTTTGCTAGGGTAACTTTACGGATTTCCTTAATGGTTCCACTGACAGGAGAGTGCACATGTGCGCTGATGAAACCGGATGCTTCACCGATCCTCTCTCCCCGTTTGACTGTATCCCCTTTTGCTTTCAAGGCTTTTGCCGGTGCTCCAAGGTGCTGTGACAAAGAGACCAGCAACTCAGTGGGTACAGGCAGTCGTTCGATTGGCTTCGAACTACTAAATACCTTCTGGTCGCGAGGATGTACACCACCCTTGCTGAACGTAGGCACTTTCTGCATAGAAAACGCTCCTTACTTGTATGATCTAAAACTCTCAAGGGAATTTTTACAAAATGCTGTTCTATTGTACAAGAAAATACGTATAATGGAAACCATGAATCGGATATTTAGATATGCTTTCTGGAAACTCAAAGGTACCAAAGTATATGCGCTGGTTGGAAAAAGCGGTACAGGCAAGAGTTTTCGCTCCAAACTGGTAGCCCAAAAATATGGCATTGACCTCATCATCGATGACGGGTTGCTCATTCGTGGCGACCGCATCCTTGCTGGGAAATCCGCAAAGCGGGAGATGAATGTCCTTTCTGCAGTCAGGACCGCGGTCTTTGATGATCCCGAGCACAAGGAGCAGGTAATCGATGCCATCCAGAAAGAGAAGTTCCATAAGGTGCTCATCATCGGCACCAGCGAGAAGATGATCTACAAGATAGCCAGCCGTCTCAACCTGCCCCAACCCGAAAAGCTCTATAGGATAGAGGATATCGCTACCAAGGAAGAGATCGAGACGGCAATGCGCATCCGCTATACCGAGGGAAAGCATGTCATCCCCGTCCCTTCCATTGAAATTACCCGAAACTATCCCCAGATCGTCTATGACACGATGCGCGTCTTCTTCAAGAAGAAGCACCGATACCCCTTCAACAAGAAAAACCTAAGCTTCGAAAAGACCATCGTACGACCTGAGTTCAGCAAATATGGAAAGGTCACCGTCAGTGAAGCCGCCCTCACCCAGATGGTCGCCCACTGCCTTGATGAGTTTGACAGCCAGATAAAGGTGAAGCGGGTACAAGTGCAGATCAAGAGCGAAGGCTATGCCCTGACGGTCAAGCTGCGCGTGCCGATGCAGCACCATATCGCCACAACGCTGGGGGAACTGCAGGAGTACATCGCAGACAGCCTGGAAAAATATGGTGGCATCTTTGTAGCCAGTGTGAATATTGAGATCGAGGAGTGGGCCTAGAGGTCGTGAGCCTCGGCACTGGTGGAGACTTTCTGCTCCTGCTCGCCCTGGCCCTTGCCCCCACGACTGGCTGGTCTCCCCCTGCTTCTCCGTTTCCTTGAGGCAGCTGAAACCTCCCCTGTTCCTTCGTTTCGCTTGGGACGGGAGGGGCCCCTTCTCTGTGGGGGCTTGTTTACAGGACGCTGGGTACGCACACAGTTGCGCGGTGTCTTGAAGCCGCGGGCGCTGAGAAGCCGTTCACTTGCGAGCTCAACTTCATAGTTTGAAGGGGTCATCGGGCTGATAAGCACCTTGATCTGCCTGAAGGTCTCCTTGAAGCGTTCATCGATGCTCATCTGATCATCGGCAAAGACGATCAGGGGATCGACAAGAGCCTTGATCATATCGGCAAGCATCACTTGTGGGCCCTTGTTCGCCTTAGCCAGCATCACACGCTCATCCAGATCCCTGAGGCTCTCCTGGACCTGGGGAAACTTGCTGTAGATGGAGAAACAGGGCAGCATGAATACCAGAAGCTTGTATTTTTGCAGCTCGTTGAATATTTCACGGCTATGGCCGGAAGCGAGTATCTTGTTGACCTCTTCGGTGAGACGGCTGGTGGATGTTCGCGAAAGCTCATTGGAATACTTGCGGATTGCCATGCGGACATTGAAGCGCAAGGTAAAGCCTGTGGTGACAGAGTATTTTATGGCCCTGATCATCCTCACCGGGTCCTCCCGGAAGGACTCGTCCAGGGCAATGATGGAGCTTATCTTCTTCTTTCTAAAGTCATCCATGGCATTGTTGAAATCAAGCAGCTGATTGGTGGTAGGGTCATAGTAGAAGGAGTTTACCGAGAAGTCCCGTCTCTTTGCATCCTGGTCGATGGAACCGAACACATTGTTGTTCCCTTCCATCGCCTCTTCCCCGCTACGGAAGGTTGAGACCTCGTGCACCTTGTCCTTGAATACAAGGTGTACAAGCTTGAAACGCTTTCCGATGATGCGTGCATTCCAGAAAAGACGCTGTATCTGACGCGGGGATGCACTGGTGGCTATATCAAAGTCCTTGGGAACCTGACCGAGCATAAGATCGCGTACTGCGCCTCCTACCAGATAGGCTTCCGCACCTGACTGCTGCAGTTTCTTGATCGCCCATACGGCATCCCGATCGAGCAGCGCGTAGTTTATCTTGTGTTCCTTTTGGGTGTAGATATTTGCTACGGGGACTGTCTTTCCATGTTCATCTTGTTTGTATCTAATTAGCATCTTGCTCTCAATGTGTAAGTATTGGCAAAGAACCGCATATTGCAGAGCGCAAGCAATTCTTATACACTATTTGTACACCATCCACGTCAAAAGCACAACAGGAGTATGAGATAATGAGAGTTGAAAGAGAGAAACGGGCCATCATAGAACCCAAGACATTGAAGGGTTTCCGTGATTTCCTTCCATCCATGGAGATTCCCAAAAAGGCAATCATCAACAAGTTGGAAGAGCACTTCTCCCTCTACGGTTTCGTACCCATAGATACCCCTGTCCTCGAATATACTGAGGTATTGCTAGGCAAGGGAGGCGGAGAGACGGACAAGCAGATATTCCACTTCCTGGATAATGGGGATCGTGATGTGGCGCTCAGATTCGACCTTACCGTCCCTTTTGCACGCTTTCTGGCACAACATCAGCATGAACTGGCCTTCCCGTTCAAGCGCTTCCACATAGATAAGGTCTGGAGGGGTGAGAATCCCCAGAAGGGTCGGTTTCGTGAGTTCACCCAGTGTGACTTCGACATAGTGGGCATAGACAGTGCTGAGGCCGACTACGAGATCCTTGCCATGATGGAGAGCTCCTTTTCCGTCATGGGAGTCACCGACTATACGTTCTGCATCGCACATAGGGGTCTTTTCAATGCTTTCCTTGAGCATCTGGGAGTTTCTTCGCAGAGTGTGGAGATTCTCAGGATAGTGGACAAGCTGAAGAAAGTAGGCAAGGAAGAGGTATCCCGTCAGCTTGAGGCGTGTACAGGCACAGCGCAGCAGGCACAACAGATTCTCTCCTATATCACAGTCGAGGATGAAAACGAATCTTTCTTGACCACCTTGGAAAGGCTGAGTACCTTAGCAGGTGGGGAGACAGAACATACCAAGAGGATGCAGACCATCTATGGCTACCTCTTTGATGCCGGCATTGAGGGTCGCTTCAGGCTCGACCCTTCCATAACACGAGGACTGGACTACTACACAGGCCTCGTCTATGAGACCTTCCTTACAGAGCTGCCCCACTTCGGCTCTGTCTGCAGTGGAGGGCGCTACAACGACCTTGCATCGCTCTACACCAAGGAACAGCTTCCCGGTGTAGGATCCTCCATAGGACTCGACCGCCTGCTTGCCGCCTTAGAGGAGCTGAACAGCCCCCTCATACAGAGAGCCAGCTCCTCAGATCTCATCATCTTCTGCCTCGATGAGAGCCTCAGAAGCTGGTATGACGCACTTGCTAGGACATTCCGCACAGAGGGCATACGAGTCGATGTCTATCTGCCGAACAAGAAGATGGGAGCCCAGTTCAAGTATGCTGAGGCAAACACCATACCCTACGGCCTAAGCTGTGGGCAAGATGAGAAAAAAGAGGGAAAGGTAACCCTAAAAAACCTACAGACAAGGGAGATGCACCAGATGATCAGCATCGAAGATGCCATCTCCATCATTAAAAAGGAATTATTTTGAAAGATATGAAAATGTTACCTGTGTACCAACACAGGATGGAAATTCTCGATGCCCTGGAGAAGAATCAGGTCATCATAGTAGAAAGCCCTACCGGAAGCGGGAAGACAACCCAGCTTCCCATAATCCTCCATGAGGCGGGCTATACAAGCTCGCTGATGGTGGGAATCACCCAACCAAGACGTATAGCCACCTTAAGCGTATCGGACTATATCAGAAAGCAGGTCAACACCACCGATGACTTTGTCGGATACAAGATGCGCTTTGATGATACAACCACCCTCAACACCAGGATCAAGGTCATGACCGACGGTATCCTGCTCATGGAACTGAAGGCTGACCCCCTGCTGAGGAACTATTCGGTCATGCTTGTCGATGAAGCGCACGAACGTTCGCTGAACATCGACTTTATCCTCGGGCTCCTGCAGGATGTCATGCGGAACAGACCGGACTTCAAAGTCATCATCTCAAGCGCCACCATCAACACCAAGGTGTTCAGCCAGTTCTTTGGCAATGCACCGGTCATCAGCATCGATGCAAAGATCTACCCCATCGAGGTGGTCTACAACCCTCTGAAGCAGGCGAACCTCGAACACCAGACCGAGGCAATCACAAAGATTGTCATGAAACAGGCCCGTAAGAACATGGGCGATATCCTGGTATTCATGAGCGGTGAGTTTGACATCACCAACTGCGTCAACGCCCTCTACAGTGCCGACACTGAAAAGCTCCTTGAGATCTACCCCCTGTTTGGTCGTCTGAGCAAGGAAGAGCAGGAGTCGGTCTTCAACGATACCAGCGAAGGCAAGACCAAGGTGGTCGTCGCTACCAATATTGCAGAGACCTCTGTCACCATCGACGGCATCACAGCCGTAATCGACACAGGTATCGCGAAGATCAACTTCTACAACCAGAAGGACTTCACCTCCTCGCTCGTCCCCCTTCCTATCAGCCGGAGCAGCTGTGACCAACGTAAGGGCCGGGCTGGTCGAACAGCCCCTGGTATCTGCTACCGCCTCTACAGCGAGGAGGACTTCAAGGACAGGATGCTCTATGGGACCGAGGAGATCCTCCGCACTGACCTCAGTGAGGTCGTACTGAGGATGAGTGACCTGGCCATCTATGACTACGAGCACTTCCCCTTCATCACCCGTCCGAAAAATAGCGCCATAACCAGTGCAGAGGATACCTTGAGGTTCATCGGTGCCATCGATGAGAATCGTCACTTGACCACTGTAGGCTCCCTAATGTGCAAGTTCCCCCTGCTTCCCCGCCATTCGCGAGTGCTGGTCGAGGCTTTGGTACACTATCCCGATGTCCTGGAAGAGGTGCTCATAGCAGTATCCTTCCTCTCGACAAAGAATCCGTTCCTCTTCACCCCTGGCGAAGAGGACCTCTCTCGCTCTGCCCATAAGCAGCTGAACAACTCCGAGTATGGGGACTTTGTCTCCTACCTGAACATCTTCAAGAAGTACACCGCAAACACCACAAAAGAGGCAAAAGAACGGTTCTGCAAGAAGTACTACCTCGACTACCAGGGAATGCAGGAGATCGTGCATGTCGATGAGCAGCTTGGTGAGATCTGCGGTGAGATAGGCTTTCCCCTGACCCATGGGGGAAATATCCGCGAGTACCTCAGCTGTATCGCAAGCGGGCTGTTGCAGTACATCTGCATCAAGGCAGATCGCAACATGTACAAGAGCCTCACGGCAAACCAGGTGTACATCCATCCGGGTAGTGCCTACTTCAAGACATTGCCCCAGTTCATCATCGCCGGTGAAATAGTGCAGACAAGCCGTATGTATGCCCGCTCGGTAAGCCCCCTTGAAAAGGCGTGGCTCGATGACATCAACCCCGACATCTACCGGCAACTGACAGCCCTTACCCAGAAGGGTGAGAAGAAGCTCTCGAAGAAAGAGCAGAAAAAGAAACAGGATGCAGAGGAGAAGATCGAAAGCATTGCAAAAGGCAAGTCTGTCGTACAGGTCTACAAGCGTACCTACCCCACAATCGCCCTGGGCAAGAAGAACAAGCGCACAGTGGCCATCATCCCCCTGGAAGATCTTGAATATCTCTACCAGACCAACGAGAAGGCCCCAAAGCGGCCAAAGAACTTCCCCGCCGCCCTGCTCTATCAAGGCTACTATATCCACTACGGGGACAAGTTCTTCTCAATCCTCGATCTCCATGGAAAGATTGATCTGCACAAGGGTATTGTAGACAACCCCCCAAGGAGCATCTACACCATCGCTGACGGACAGACACTGGTGGATAACCTTACCTGGATCATGACCCTCTCAAGGAACAAGAAGGAACGCAAGATGCTTGGGTTCGTCGGGTTCGAGGAGAGTGGGGATGGGAATTTCCGCTTTACCTTCAATAATGACGGCTTTGATGCCCTGGACAGCTCGCTGTATACCTTATTGCAACTGAGCGACCGTTTTGAGGACGCAGGTGAAACAAAGCTTGCCAAGCAAGTCGGCAAGCTCTATGGGAAACTGCTGAAGATGGTCGAGTAGACTAGAATATCGGTTTTGCAATGACCAGGTGTTGCACAACCTGCATTTCAAGAGGCTTGAGCGTTGCCTTGCCCTGAGACTCCATCAGGACAAAGAGCACCTTTCCAGCCTCTTTCTTCTTGTCCTTGAGCAGATGTTCCCTGAAGTCAATCCAATCACCGCGCCCTATGCGGTAGTCCATGTCATAACCGTAGGACTTGAAGAGCTTGGTTGCCCCCGATGCAAACGCCTTGTCGGTAATACCCAAACTCGCTCCTGCCTCCAGGGCCCTTCCGGTTCCCCAGGCTACGCAGGAACCGTGTCCGCCCAGGCTGAAATGCGAGGATGATTCCAAGGCATGACCGAAGGTATGGCCGAGGTTGAGCATCTGCCTGATACCAAGCGCTTCGGTAGGGTCCTGCTCGATATACCAGATCTTCACCGCCAGGGAGAGATCCAAAAGATGTTTCAGCGCTTCGCTGTCACGAGCGAGTATCTCATTCTTGCGGGTCAGCAACAGCTTGTACAGCTCCTCGTCCTGGCTGAGCAGCGCGTGCTTTATGACTTCGGCCAAGCCGTTGAGAAACTCCTTGTCACTGAGGGTACGCAGGGTATCGAAGCTGATGAGCACCTCATCTGCTGGATAGAAGGATCCCACCATGTTTTTAAGTCCCTTGAAATCTATGGCGGCCTTGCCTCCGACCGATGCATCGACCATGCACAACAGTGTCGTGGGTACCAGGGTCAGGTGACAGCCTCGCATGTACACCGAGGCGGCAAAGGCAGCCATGTCACAGACTACCCCACCACCAAAGCCGATGATACGCCCGTCCCGTGCAAGACCTTCATCCATGGCAGAACTGAGAATTCTCTCCAGGGAGTTGAAGTTCTTTGAAGACTCGCCACTTTCCAGGACCACATGTACAGGAGGAAGCTGCTTGAAGAGCTTCGCTGTATTGGTGTCAAAAACCCAGAGGACAGACCGTCCATAGTTGCCCAGATGGGAGGAAAGATCCTTGAGGTCATCGGCAAGGAGAATAGTACTCTCTTTGCCGTGGGCTAGCGTAACCGTGCGTAATGTTTTCATATCCTCATTTATACCGTTTGTAGGGGGGAAAGACAAGATGGAAAAAACAGAGAGAGTATTCCAATGAGGTATCCAATATGAATCAAAGCACTATTGTTGGTTTCATTTCCAAGTGCGCATACCAAGTCATCGAGCTTCAAATCTAGCCAATGGCTAGCCTTCTCAACCAAACATCTTGTTCCTGTACCTGCTCAAGAAAAACCACAGCCTTTGCAATTTCAAAACATATGCTTTGAAAACAAATACATATATGGGATGCAGGACTACAGAGTCATGACCACCGGCATGGCCGTTGGTCATGACTTTGGCTTGAATTTATAAGCAATTTCGGTGACAATGCAAGCCATGACAGAAATACACTATTTTGATAACGCCGCTACGACTCCCATGAAAGAGCAGGCTATCCAGACATACGCCTCAGTGGCAAAGACATATTTCGGAAATCCCTCCGCCCTTCATCAGGAAGGCATCAAGGCAAAGGAACTGTTGGAAGGACTTCGACAGACAACTGCCAACCACCTTGATGTTCCCTCAAACAGCATCTTCTTCACCAGTGGAGGGACCGAATCCAACGCAATAGTGCTGAACCATCTCTTGTGGAAACCCCAGAAGGCTGAGATAATCCTCACCAACATCGAACACCCCTCCATAAAGGAGTACGGCACCTTCTTCAGGCAACTGGGCTGGAAGGTCATCTACCTTGATGCCCCCAAGGGCTTTGTCTCCCCTCTTGATCTTTCCAAGGCCCTTACCGACAAGACACGCCTGGTCTGTTGTATGTTGGTAAACAACGTAACCGGCTCAATACAGGATATTGCTTCATTGGTTGGTGTGGTCCGAGAGAAGGAGGCGAGCACAGGGCGCAAGATCCATTTCCATACCGATGCCGTACAGGCCTTGGGAAAGATACCTTTTTCCCTTGGTTCCCTAGGTGTAGACAGCGCCTCCTTCAGTGCACATAAGATTCATGGCCCCCGTGGGGTGGGAATCCTCTACAACACCAATACCGCTGTTACTGCCCTCAACCGGGCCGGTGAGCAAGAGAAGGGACTTCGTGGAGGGACAGAGAACCTCAGCGGTATTGCAGCAATGGTTTCGGCAATGGAAGATGTTTTCGCCAAACAAGATACTAATCTAGTGCAGGTACAGTCTATCAATGCCATGCTTCGTGAGAAGCTTTCTTTCCTTCCGATACTCTCACCTCCTCAACTGTGCTCACCGTATATACTCACTGTTTCAGTAAAACCCTGGCCCAGTGAAGTATTCACGAGAATGCTCTATGCAAAAGGTTTTTGTGTATCCTCAGGCTCTGCCTGTTCAAACAACACAAAGCAAAAAAACAAAGGGGTGCTCATCGCCATGCAAGTCCATCCCGATGATGCAAACTGCAGCCTGCGCCTCTCCTTCAGTGGAGATTCGACCATAGAGGAAGCAGAACTGCTCTCTCAAGCAATAGAGACAACATATAGGGAGCTAGCATGAAAAATTCCACCTTGTACCTCGTACGACTCGGGGAGATATCACTCAAAGGCCTGAACCGAGATTTCTTTGAGAAACGCCTCAAGATGAACATCAAGGCAAAACTCAAGCCGTATCGCAACATCGTCTCCAAGCAGAAGGGTCGCCTCTACTTTGAGATCAGCAACGAATGCCCTGAGGAGCAGGCTCTCAGAGCCTTCAGGACCACCTTCGGGGTGGTGGGATTCTCCAAGTGCATCAGTTGTGAAAAGGACATTGAGGTCATCAAGAGACAAGCTGCACTGCTGATACAGCAACAGCCATTCGCCTCTGGAACAGGAACCTTCAAGAGCGAGACCAGACGGGCGGACAAGCAGTTTCCGATGAGTAGCTATCAGATAGACTGTGAACTCGGTGGGGTTGTCCTTGCTGCCTACCCTTCCATGAAGGTCAATGCCAAGTACCCAGAGAAGACCATATTCTGTGAGATACGTGACAAGGCGTACCTGTACACCTCCCCCATGCCAGGGCCTGGAGGGCTTCCTGTCAGTACGGCAGGAAAAGGCATGCTACTGCTCAGCGGTGGAATTGATAGCCCGGTGGCATCATATCGCATGGCACAGCGTGGGCTGAAGCAGGAGTGCATCTACTTCCACGCCGCCCCATACACCAGCGAGCAAGCCATGGAGAAGGTAGCCAAGCTAGCATCCCTCATAGCACCCTATCTGCAGGGAACAAGGTTGCACGTGGTACCTTTCACTGATGTACAGCTGTGGATACGCGACCATAGTCCTGAGGACGAGCATACCCTGATGTTCCGAGCAGCAATGATGAAGGTTGCCAACGCAATATCCCTCCTCCAGGAGGGGACAGCCATCGTCACAGGAGAAGCCCTCAGCCAGGTAGCGAGCCAGACCCTTGAAAGCATGGCATTCACCGACAGCATGAGCGAACAACTGGTCCTGCGTCCGCTGGTGGGGATGGACAAGCAGGAGATTATGGACGTAGCAAAGAAGATCGGCACCTATGATACCTCCATCCTTCCCTATGAGGACTGCTGCATCATCTTTAGCCCCAGACACCCGTTGGTCAGGCCAAACAAGCAGAGCGTAACCCATCATTTTGAACTGATGGAGATAGAACCTTTGTTGGAAAAGGCAGTCGAGAACGTCCAGACAATTGATTTTGACTTTGCTGGAAACCGAAAGGACCAATAGTATCTAGACACTTTTTGGTAATGTGTATAAAACTTAAGATATTCACTGTTACAAACAGCGAATATTGAGTATTGTTGCTGTACTTTGGAGGCATTTCGGTGAGAATCGGATTAGATGTTGGCTCCACCACAATGAAAAGCGTGGTCCTTGATACTACGGGGAATCTTGTGCATGCACAGTATACCCGTCACTTTTCTCAGATTCGGGAGACTGCGGTTACCTTGCTCTCGACAATTCTGCAAGAATTTGGCGATAAGCAGATATCCATAAGCATTTCCGGCTCTGCCGGTATGGGTCTTGCCCAAAACCTGGACCTCAACTTTGTCCAGGAGGTCTATGCAACCCGCCTAGCTGTTCGACACTACCTTCCCAGCAGTGATGTGGTCATTGAACTCGGAGGCGAGGATGCGAAGATCCTCTTCCTTGGGGACCAGATGGAAGTACGTATGAACGGGACCTGCGCCGGAGGGACCGGATCCTTCATCGACCAGATGGCCTCTCTCTTGCATGTGAACCAGGATGAGATGGACAATCTTGCAAAGCGTGCGAAACAGACCTACTCCATCGCATCGAGGTGTGGGGTATTCGCCAAGAGCGATGTGCAGCCCCTGCTCAACCAGGGAGCTGCAAAAGAGGACCTGGCCCTTTCCATATTCTACTCTGTTGTCAACCAGACCATAGCGGGCCTTGCCCAAGGCAGGCCCATCAAGGGCCAAGTGGTCTATCTCGGAGGGCCCCTGACCTTCTTCCCCCAACTGCGCAAGGCCTTCGATACGACCCTCAAGCTTGAGGGAATCTTTCCAGAGAACTCTCTCTACTTTGTAGCCCTGGGAACAGCCTTGGCCAGCAATGACACCACTCTTTCCCTGAAGGAACTCATCCATATCGTCGAACACACCAAGGTGCAGGCAACCTACACCTCCATCCCCGCCCTCTTCAAGGACGAGGGCGAGTATGAACTCTTCAAGAAGAGGCATGAGCGATCCAAGCTCGCCTATGGCGATCCGGCAACCTATGAAGGTGAGGCATTCGTGGGAATCGATGCTGGGTCCACCACCGTCAAGCTCTGTATCCTTGATAATGAGGGAAGGGTCCTTCATACGCGCTACCAGGGCAACAACGGCAACCCTGTGCAACTGATCAAGGAGTTCCTCACCTCCTTCATGGTTGCCTTCCCCAGAATAACTCTGGTCAAGGGGTGCTCCACCGGATACGGGGAACACCTCATTCAGCAAGCCTTCGACCTCGAATACTCCCTTGTCGAGACCATGGCCCACTATACCAGTGCCAAGGCCTTCAACCCCCTGGTCGACTTCATCATCGATATCGGAGGCCAGGATATCAAGTGCTTCAGGATTGTCGATGGGGTGATCGACGATATCTTCCTCAATGAGGCGTGCTCCTCAGGCTGCGGCTCCTTTTTGCAGACCTTCTCCAATGCCTTGGGCTATACCCCCGAACAGGCTGCCCGATTGGCTCTCGGTGCTCAGCATCCTGTAGATCTGGGAAGCCGATGTACGGTGTTCATGAACAGTTCGGTAAAGCAGGCACAGAAGGACGGTGCCACAGTCCCGGATATCTTTGCCGGCCTTGCCATCAGCGTAGTGAAGAACGCACTGTACAAGGTCATACGGTCGACCGACCCCTCGATGCTGGGACAGCATATCGTGGTGCAAGGCGGCACCTTTCTCAATGATGCTGTGTTACGCTCCTTTGAGATGGAACTGGGTTCCGAAGTGGTCCGGGTCCAGGAAGCGGCTCTGATGGGGGCATACGGGTGTGCCCTCTATGCCAAAAAGATGCACAAGCAGGTTCCTTTGGGCACAACGCTGTTACAGCTTGATGATTTACAGCATTTCACCCATACAACCAAGACTCTCCACTGCAAAGGGTGCACCAACTATTGCCTGCTGACCGTCAATCGGTTCGACCATGAGCGCAAGCTGATAAGCGGCAACAAGTGTGACCGCATCGTCAAGCCCGAGAGTTTCATCAGTGACCCCAAGGAGCTGAACATCTATGCCTTCAAGCAGCAGTACCTCGCCCAGTTCAAGCCGGTAAAGAATCGCAGGGGCAGGATAGGACTCCCCTTCCAGCTGAACTTCATGGAACAGCTGCCCTTCTGGCATACCTTCTTCTCACATCTTGGCTTTGAGGTAGTGGTCTCACCCCCCTCCACACGCCAGACCTATCTTGACGGACAGTCGACCATTCCCAGCGACACCGTCTGTTACCCTGCTAAGCTGATGCACGGCCATATCCAATATCTTCTGGATGAGGGGATCAAGACCATCTTCTACCCGTGCAGCAGCTATAATATCGACGAGCACAAGGGGGACAACCATTTCAACTGTCCGGTTGTCGCCTACTATCCTGAGGTATTGAAAAACAACATCCCACAGCTCAGAGAGGAGGGGATCTCCTTCATAAGTGACTACCTCTCCCTCGCAGACCGATCCTTCCTCCCCAAACGCCTGTACACTGTCCTAGGCAAGGGGTATGACCTTTCCAAGGGTGAGATACGACAAGCATGCAAGCTAGGCTATGAGGCGTATGGGACCTACCTCAAGGCGATCAGGGCCCAAGGCGAGACCATCATGGAGAATGCCAGGGCAAAGAAGTGGCCCATCATTGTGCTTGCTGGCAGGCCCTACCATCTTGACAGTGAGGTCAACCATGGTATCGACCAACTGCTGTTGCAGTGCGGATGCGCTGTCATCAGCGAGGACACCATCGCCCATAAGATGAAGAAGGAACCTCGTAAGGTCCTCAACCAGTGGCCCTACCATGCACGCCTGTATGATGCGGCCAGATATGTATTGGCCCAGAAGGATATGAACCTCATCCACCTGGTATCCTTTGGCTGTGGCCTCGATGCGGTTACCAGCGATGAGATCCGCGATATCCTGCATGACAGTGAAAAGATTTATACCCAGATAAAGATCGATGAGATAACCAACCTGGGGGCTATACGGATCCGCATCAGAAGCCTGTTGGCGGCTCTAGAGGAGGGCAACAGGTAATGCCAGTCTCATTTACCAAAGCGATGAAGAAGGATTACACCATCCTCATCCCCAACATGTCACCGGTGCACTTCACCCTGGTCAAGGAGGTCTTTGTCAATCATGGCTACAAGGCGATCCTGCTGGAGAATGCAGGACCGAATGTCATCCGTGAAGGCCTGAGATATGTACACAACGACATATGCTACCCTGCCCAGCTGGTCATCGGACAGATGATAGACGCCCTCAAAAGTGGGCTCTATGATGTTGACAAGACAGCTTTGGTAATAAGCCAGACAGGAGGTGGCTGCAGGGCAAGCAACTACATATTCCTCCTGCGCAAAGCCCTGAAACGGTGTGGGATGGAGCAAATTCCTGTCATCAGCCTCAACCTCAAGGGAATGGAGAAGAATCCTGGCCTCAAGCTTACCCCTTTCATGCTCCTGCAGGCCTACGCGGGCTTTGTCTATGGGGACCTGTTGATGACCCTCTCCAACCAGGTACGCCCCTATGAGGTGACCAAGGGTGAGGCTGACCTATTGGTTGGCAAGTGGACAGCATACCTTTCTGAAAAGTTTGCAAACAACCGTGGCTACATCGGATGGGCAATGAAGAAGAACCTCAATACCATAGCTAGGGAGTTTGCCCAGATAGAGACCAAAAAGGTACAGAAGATAAAGGTGGGCATCGTAGGGGAGATCTACATGAAGTATGCGCCGCTAGGAAACAATAATCTCCAGCAGTTCCTTGAGGACCAGGGCTGTGAGGTCATGGTTCCCTCCATGATGGGATTCCTCTACTATGGGGCGGACAACGCCATCACAGACCGAAAATACTACGGGGGAAGATTTTTCTCCTCACACTTCACCCAGTTTTTGATGAAGCTGCTGTTCATGGTCGAGAAGATGTCAAACGACGCAATACGCAAGAGTGGAAGCTTCACCGTCCCTTCCACCTACCTCGAGATGAGAAAGCTCAACGAGGGAATCCTCGACTATGGGGTAAAGATGGGAGAGGGATGGTTGCTTACAGCTGAGATGCTCGAGCTGGTACATTCCGGGTACAAGAATATTGTCTGCACCCAACCCTTTGGATGCCTTCCCAACCATATCTGCGCCAAGGGCATGATCAGGACGGTGACCGAAAAAGCCCCCGATGCCAATATCGTCCCCATCGACTATGACCCTTCTGCTACGCATGTAAACCAGGAAAACCGTATCAAGCTGATGCTTGCAATTGCAAAAGAGAGGCTGGAAACAGCCAACCAATAAGCCTATTTCTCTTTCCCCACACCTCTGCTACTGTTCTCCTAGGCATTTATTGGGTATATTCGAAGTATGAAGAAACTACTGATACAAGAAAGAGAGGAACTGCAGCAGCTGGTCCTCACCCATATTGAAGCTATCGCAAAGGCAAAAGAGGGACTCATCCGCATCGGTCTTCCTGGCGGCAAAAGTGCCGCCAGTCTCATACACGGCATGCTCGCACTCGATGATGAGCTTCTCAAACGTATCCGACTCTACCTCCTTGATGAGAGGCTCACTGGCGAGCTGAATGCTGATACGTTGCTTGAAGCCGGCCTGGACAAGGCGATAGAGACCAAACGGTTTGCAAGGACAAGCCTGGTCATACCAAGTGTTGGCAAGCCATTGCTTGAAAGCAGTGAAACACAGTTCGATTTGGTCTACCTTGGTGTGGGAGAGGATGGTCATGTTGCCTCACTCTTCCCCGGCTCCTATCCCAGTAAGGATACCAGTCAGACCTCTTTTGTCGGAAACTCTCCCAAACCTCCTGCCGAAAGGGTCACCTTCACCTACAGGGGATTTTTGGACCATGCAAGGACGAGCCCCATCTATCTGCTTTTCCTGGGTGAAGGAAAACGAGATGCTCTGAAGCGGCTACTTGCCGAGACAGAAGGAGCAGAGACCCTGCCCAGCGCCTTCTTCACCCGACAGGATTTTCCTGTGACCATCATCACGGACCTAGAGGAGTAAAGCCATGAAACGAATCATCGTACAGTACGGAGGTACTGGGGACCTTGCCCTTAAGAAACTCTACCCAGCGTATGAGCAACTCATTGGCAAGGGATTTGCCTTTGAAATATTAGCCTTGGGAAGAAGATTTGACGATCGTGAGAGCTTTGTAAGCACCATCATAGACAAGAGTGCCTCCCCTGAATTCCTCAAGCATCTTGACTACCTGCCCTATGATATGGCCGATCCAAATGCTACTGCCAATCTGACCAGGAAACTCAAGTCCATGGTAAATGACAAGGAAGATATTGAGCTTATCTACTATCTTGCCCTGCAGCCAGACCTCTACGAAGAGGCCATACGCCAGATTCAGGAGGTCGACTCCTCCATAGACTGCATGTGTACCCTTACCAAGAAGATCGTGGTGGAGAAGCCCTTTGGCTTTGACCTTGAGTCTTCCGTACGCTACAACCATATCCTGGAAACCGCGTTCGAAGACAAGGAAATCTTCAGGATCGACCACTACCTGGGCAAGGAGTTCATGCAGAACCTGCTTATCATGCGTTTCCACAATGACATCATCCGAAGTATCTGGGACAAGGACTCCATCGAGAGCATACAGATCATCTTTGACGAGACCCATGGCGTGGACCAGAGGCTCGGCTTCTATGAGAAGATCGGGGTGGTGCGCGATACCATCCAGAACCATATCCTGCAGATCATCACCTACCTCACCATGAATGAGCCGGCCTCCCTCTCCTCTGAGGACATCGCCGTTGAAAAGGTGAAGGTATTGAAGGCAATCTCTCCTGTGGCGGAATTTTCGACAGGCAGGTATGAGTCACTGGGGGCGAACAGCGGCCACGTGGTCGATGTCCCCACCTATGCGGCCCTCAAGCTCTATGTGAATACCTACTTCTTTGCAAACATCCCCATCTACATCCGGACAGGCAAGATGCAGAATGAGGCGAAGAGCCTCATCTATGTGAAGTTCAAGAACACAACCAAGGACGTCATGCATGACCAGAGCATTGCAGAGAACGCGGTCATCATCAACATCCATCCTGAACTGACCATAGACATCAGCGTAAATTTGAAACAGCCGAACACCTCCTGGAAGTCCAAGCCTGTACGGTTCAGGTTCAACCAGGCAGAGACCTTCGGAGCAAATACCCCCGAAGCCTACGAGCAGATCCTGCAGAAGATACTGCAGGGGGACAAGAGCCTCTTCCCCACCATGCGGGAGATCACCGAATCCTGGAGGATAGTGACACCCATGCTGGAACACAATGGGCACACTGAGGTCT
>CAZTXW010000008.1:0-43843 GCA_964617345.1 uncultured Sphaerochaeta sp.
TAGGACTTCAACCTTAGCCAAATTACCAGATAATACCATTTGTGTAAAGACAAAGGACCTATCTTTTATAACTTTTCAACCTTGAAGAGCCTCAAGTTTGTCAGTATGCTCTAAATATGTCAACCTATTATGCACTGTTACTTCCTCAGCATGTGAGGCTCAAGATACAGGAGATCCGCAAAGCCCTCTACGTAGCTAGTGGGCACAAGTCCTTCCGATCCCTGGAAAGTTGTATCCTGCTCGGAAGGACAGAGGACACCACCCTTTCCAAGAAAGTGAGCTGTCCCAGGCTCCCCCTGGCTGTACAAGACAGGGCAACATTTGCATCCGATACCCTTTTCTTTCCCGTAGAAGAAAAAGAGCTAACACAAATCAGAACTGAACTCGGCGTAACCCATCCTTACAGCGGCATCTACCTGGGGGGTATCAACTGGGAATATGAAGGGGATTTCCCTATACCACCCCTCAAGAACCTTCGTCTAGCCCTTGTTGAGATCCAGAGCGATAAGACGATCATGCTTTGGAGGACGCTTGCAGAAAAGCGGCTGCAGAAGGACAGAGTGATCTGAGCGGACACTCCTCACATAGAGGTTTCTTGGCATGACAGACAGTCCTGCCAAACATGTTTGCAGTCATGGAAAACCGGTAGTGCTTGGATGCATCCAGCAAAAGAGCAACCTGTCTTTCAATCTTCTCGGGGTCCTTGCTGTCGACAAGACCCAGTCGCTGCACCACCCTTTTGAAATGGGTATCGACAATAATGGCAGGTTTCCCATAGATATCACCCAGCACACAGCTTGCTGTCTTGCGCCCTACCCCGGGAAGCTTGACCAACTCCTCCATGGTGGAAGGAATTTCCTTATCTACCAATGCCTGGGCACAAGAAACAATATTCTTTGCCTTCATACGGTAGAAACCCGTAGGGAATATGATCTCCTCCACCTCAGCCAACGGTGCTGAGGCCAGAGCCTCCACGGTTGGGAAACGTTCAAAGAGCGGCTCTGTCACGATATTGACTATCCTGTCAGTTGTCTGTGCTGATAGGATGACACTTATCATGAACCTGAAGGGGTCGCGTTGTTCAAGGAATTGGATATGGGGTGGTAGCAGATCGTCCAGTATTGCATAGACCTTCTCTGCCTTTTGTTGTAATTTTGTCATTGTTTCATACTACCCCTTGACGCTCTCAAGCTCAAGTGCGTATACTCTCCATGGTTTCGGAGCGTTGCCTAGTGGCTAAGGCGCCTGCTTTGGGAGCAGGAAATCGAAGGTTCGAGTCCTTTCGCTCCGATTATTTCACTCTTCACCAGAAGAACAGACCAAAGGAATGGCAATGTGTTTGCAAGACAAACAGATTGCCATTTTTTTGTTTCTCTCACCAGCACCTCAAGTTAGCGGGTACCAAACCTTAGAGTGTAAACCTCAAGAACTCCTTATGGCTGATATCAATACCGCTTGTGACCAGACGCGTCTTACGTTCATCAAACAGCCTATCCAGATAGTATTTCTTCTCTGTCTTGATGGCCAAGTGAAGCAACCTGTGGCAATTGGGACATAGGCTGACAACATGTGCATATACATCAAGGCTATAGGGAAAAAGAGCCTGCTGCAAAGGTATCAGGTCTGAAAAAATTTGATTCGAAAAAAGAAAAGATATCTCTTTCCAATTCCCCAAAGTGGGTGTACACTATGTTTGTAATCGTATTAACGAATAGTGTTCGTATATACGAATAGAGAGGGTTGCCATGGCTACTGTTTCCCATAGGACTACAAGCAGAATTCTCGATATCCTCGAGACTGTTTCTCTCCATCCGGAGGGAATATCCCTCAGTGAGATAGCAAAGGCCCTTGAAGTACCAAAAAGTAGCATCCACCCCGTTTTGGCAACCCTAGCTGATCGAAACTATCTCAAAGTTAATAAGAAGGAACAACGCTTCTTTTTGGGGGAAAACCTCTTTGTCCTGGGAAATACGTTTGTCAATGATGCTGGCATCCTCGATAAGATCAAGGAAGTTCTCTTGTCTGTCGCAGAAAAGACCTCAGAGACGCTCTATTTCGGAGTCCTCTCAAACCTGGATGTCCTCTACCTGATAAAAGCAGACCAGTACTCCAATTTCCGAGTTGTCTCAAATCCTGGCAACAAGCTTCCTGCCTACTCAACTGGGTATGGGAAAGCACTGCTGAGCCAATTTACTCCCGAGCAGATACGTTCGTTTTACCCTAGTGGAAAACTGCGACAGATCAATGACAACACATTGGCCAGCGTGGAAGCTTTGAACGAACAGCTGGAGAAGATCAGGAGGACAGGGTTTTCCTATGAGAAGGGCGAATCGACAACCGGAATCCAGTGCGTGGCTGTCCCCATCGCATCTGGGGGCAAGGTACTTGCAGGGGTGAGCATTGCCGTCCCTGTCTTTCGGTACGATGCTGAACGGGAAAAAGAGTTCAGGGCATATTTACTTGATGCCAAACAAGAGATAGAGCGGATAATAACCGATAATCGTAGCCAATGGAATTATAGTTAGGAGACCAGAGAGATGGCATTAGATGTCGTAACAATTGGAGAAACAATGGTGGCTTTCATCCCCAATGCCCATACTGCCCTTCGATATGTGCAGCAATTCACCAAAGTGGTTGCAGGAGCTGAAAGCAATGTTGCCGTCGGATTGGTAAAACTAGGGCATAGCAGTGGTTGGATCAGCAAACTGGGCAACGATGAGTTTGGTCGGTTCATCCTCAGGGAGCTCAAAGGTGAAGGAGTCGATGTTTCTTCAGTTTTGATCAGTGACACTCACCCTACAGGCATCATGTTCAAACAGTTCACCAATGACAAGGACTCCTCTGTCTTCTATTACCGCAACAACTCCGCAGCAAGCACGTTCAGAGATGACGAGCTGAACCGGCGGTACATACAGGATGCCAAGATCCTCCATGTTTCTGGAATTACCCCTGCCTTGAGCAAAAGTTGTGAAGAGACAACCCTTGAGGCTATGAAATATGCAAGAGAGAGGGGCATTCTCGTCTGTTTTGATCCGAATATCCGCCGCAAGCTCTGGAGTGAAAAGAGAGCTAAGGAGGTGTTGGAACCTTTGCTTGCCCTTTCGGACATAGTACTATTAGGAGACGATGAGGCAGAGTTGCTGGTGGGTTTCTCAGACCCCACACTCATAGTTGCTGACTTACGGAAACGAGGGGCGCGGTGGATCGGTATCAAACAGGGCGCCAAGGGTGCATATGTCGCTGATAAGGATAATGAATACCCTATTCCACCCTACCCTGTAACAGTTGTCGATACCATAGGGGCTGGGGATGCCTTCAATGCAGGTTTTCTCTCTGGATTGCTGGAAAACAGGGAAATAGAAACCTGTGGAAGAATGGGTGCCCTGATGGGGGCCTTGGCTGTCTCAAGCTATGGTGATTTCGAAGGACTTCCGAATCGATCTGCCTTTGACAGCATCTTCGCAAACAAACAGGAAGCGAGCAGATAGGAGTAAGGGATGAGTAATAAGGACGTAGTGCTTCATGCAATTGGCAAGACAAAGGTCATATCCATCATCAGGGGCATTGAAAGCCGAGACTGCCTCGAGGTCATTTCCGCCCTCTACGCAGGGGGTATTCGGTGCCTGGAAATAACCATGAATACCCCAGGAGCTCTTGCGATGATCACCGAAGCGAGGGAAAGCAAGGATATCCTTGTCGGAGCGGGTACTGTCCTGAGTGTCGATGACGCTACTAGGGCAATAGACGCTGGGGCGCAATTTGTCCTTGCACCTTGCCTGGATGTTGAGGTCATCAGATGTTGCCTCGATAGGGACGTCCTGCCTATCCCAGGAATATTCACTCCCACCGAAATGCTGCTGGCACACAATAGTGGAGCAGAACTTCTGAAGGTCTTTCCTGCAGGTTCAGTGGGGCCGCAGTACATCAAGGATCTGTTAGGACCTTTTGCAGGGATGAGGCTCCTGCCTGTTGGGGGGGTATCCCTTGAGAATACTGCGGCCTTCATCAGTGCAGGCTCCTATGCTGTGGGGGTGGGTTCCTTCCTTGCAAACCCTTCACTGGCTAAGCAAAAGGATTTTGCAACTATTCGCCAAAGATCAGAACAGTTCATCGCTTTGGCACAATCTAGGTAATTTCATGCTTGGCATGAAAAATATACAAAAGAGGTAAGAATATGAAAAAACTTGTTGTTTTTCTCACACTGTTGGCTCTGATCTCGGGCTCGGTATTTGCCCAGGGAGCAACTGAAGCTACTGCTGAAACATACCCCAAGGGACCTGTTGCTATGATCGTCCCCTACTCTGCCGGTGGCGGGACTGACCTTGTCTGCCGTGCACTTGCAGATGCCGCAAAGGCATCCTTCCCCAAGAACATCACCGTTGAGAACAGAACTGGTGGTGGTGGAGCGGTGGGAATGTCCTATGGTGCAAATGCCAAGGCCGATGGTAGTGTCATCACCATGATCACCGTTGAGCTGGTAACCCTGCCTCATACGGGTACAGGTGCAGGACTGTACTACGACCAGTTCAAGCCCATCATGATGGTCAACAGTGCCTACAGTGCCATCACTGTAAAGGCTGATGCCCCTTGGAACACCCTCAATGAGTTCATTGAAGCTTCCAAGACAAAGACCATGAAGATTGGTAACTCTGGAGTCGGAGCCATCTGGCACCTTGCTGCAGCAGGTCTAGCAAAGACAGCTGGCGTAACCTTCAATCACATTCCGTTTGAAGGTGCAGCCCCTGCGACAACCAGCTTGCTCGGCGGACATATTGATGCAGTCACTGTCAGCTATGCTGAAGTTGCAGCTCAAGTTGCCGCAGGTAATCTGAAAGTCCTTGCTGTCCTTGCCCCAGAGCGCATTAAGGCTACCCCCGACATCCCAACCGCTAAGGAGCTTGGCTATGATGTTGCTATTGGTACCTGGAGAGGGCTTGCTGTTCCCAAGGATACCCCACAGCCAATTGCTGACAAGATCTATACGATTTTCAATGAGGCAGCCAAATCCAACTCCTTTGTCTCATTCATGAAATCCAGCAACAACATTATCGACATCATGGACAGCGCTTCCTATGCGAAGAAGCTCGTTGTTGACAACGAAATGTTCAAGGCTCTCATCAATGAGCTGGGTCTCAAGCAGCAGTAAGGTATTTCTGTCAGTATCCCGTCCACACCTCTCGGTGTGGATGGGTTTACTCCATGTAAAAGGATCACAACCATGAGAAAAGCCAATTTCATTGCTTCAGGCATTTTTACTGCCTTTGCCCTATGTATCATCATCATCGCCTCACAGTATCCTCCCAGCAATCATGGCGTTCCCGGTCCAGGAATGTTTCCCATCATCATTGCCTCACTGATCATACTATCAGCTATAGCTCTTATGATGGTGACCTTGAAAATGGGCAAAGAGGATGATGCTGAAGTCGACTTGAAGTCCAAGAATATCATCAATGTCTACATTACCATGACTGGCCTGATCATCTACCTGGTCCTGCTTCCTATGCTGGGGTTCGTCTCAACCACCTTTGTGATGTTGTTGCTCTATATCAAATGGTACAGCAAAAGGGCATGGTGGAAATGTATCGTCATCAGCCTGGTGTTCACCTCGGCGATTTTCCTTCTCTTTGGCACTGTTTTGAATGTGCCGATGCGTTTCGGACTGATCATATAGGGAAGGAGGATATACACTATGCTAATAGAAGTCTTAACCAACGTTTTCACATTCAGGATCTTCATGTTCATCATCATGGGAGTGTTCACCGGTATCTGTATCGGCTCCCTCCCTGGACTGACGGCAACCATGGGCGTGGCTCTGGTCCTACCCCTTACCTTTGGGATGGAGGCTACCCCCGGCATACTCCTGCTCATAGGTGTTTATGTGGGGGCGATCTATGGAGGTTCCATCTCTGCGATCCTGCTGAGGACTCCCGGAACCCCTGCTGCCGCCGCTACCGTACTTGATGGCTACGAGTTCTCCAAGCGTGGAGAGAGCGGTAGGGCCTTGGGCATCTCTACGGTATCTTCCTTCCTGGGGGGAGTGGTTAGTGTCGTCGCACTCTGGCTCATTTCGCCCCAACTGGCAAAACTTGCCTTGCGATTCAGCGCCCCAGAGTTCTTTTTGCTCGCAGTCTTTGGACTGAGTATCATTGCCAGCATATCCGGCAACTCCCTTGCCAAAGGCGTGCTGTGCGGAGCATTGGGTGTTTCGCTCTCCTTCATTGGCATTGACAGCATTACAGGCTATCCCCGCTTCACCTTCAACAACATCAACCTTCTCAGCGGCATGTCCTTCATCCCTGTCATGATCGGCCTGTTTGCCATGTCCCAGGCATTCTCGACTGTGGAGAATATCTTTACTCCCGATGAGGTATCCCAGAAGGTAAGCAAGGTCTGGCCAACGAAGTCTGACTGGAAAATCATTCTCAAGACCGCTCCCCTCAGCGGGGTCATCGGGACGTTCATCGGCATCGTACCAGGAGCTGGGGCTGAGATCGGGGCATTTGTTTCCTATAGCCAGGCAAAGCGTATGTCCAAGCATCCCGAGCTCTTCGGCACAGGCATTCCCGAAGGGATTGCTGCACCAGAGGGGGGAAATAATGGAGTGACAGGCGGTGCCCTCATCCCCATGCTGACCATGGGAGTCCCTGGCGATGCTGTTGCGGCAATCCTTATCGGGGCCCTGACAGTGCAAGGACTGCAACCCGGGCCCCTGTTGTTCACCGAACATACGACGTTGGTCTACTCCATTTTCCTGGGAATGTTTGTTGCGAACGTAACCATGCTCATTCTGGGCCTATCAAGCCTGAAGCTCTTTGTGAAGGTGCTGTCGGTACCGAAGGCAATCCTCACACCGATGATCTTCATCCTCTGTGTGGTTGGTTCCTATGCGATCAACACAAGTTTCTTTGATGTTGGTGTGATGTTGTTCTTTGGTATTCTTGGGTACTTCCTGCAGAAGGCTGATTTCTCTGTTTCTCCTGCAGTCCTTGGCCTTATCCTCGGACCTATGGCCGAAGCGAACTTCAGGCGAGCCCTGCTGATGAGTGAAGGTAGCTATTCCATATTTTTCGAATCCATCATAGCCTGGGTGTTCGTTGCCCTTATCTTCTTTACCTTGGGAATGCCCTACATTACGGCACTACTCAAGAAGCGACGTCAGCAAACACCATAGGTCATTGTATCAAAGCATCCAGAATGGCAGAAGACGACCCTCATCGGGTCGTCTTCCTGTATATGTATCAGACTACGTCTTGCTTGTCATGCAACGTTCTTGGGGGAGAGCAACCTTGCCATAAAGCGGCCAAGTGCCTTACCGAAGTTAGCGTCATAGCTGAGGACAGCTTCGTAGACATTCACTTCCCTTCCCTTCTCAAGGCTGAGGTAGTAGAGGTGGTCACAGATTTCGAAGAATACATCAGCCCTTCTTCTTCCGGGGAAGCTCATCTGGGTTGTCCAATTCTCCATGACCTGGCTGATAGGCTGGTAGATGTTACTCATCCACGAGAAGGTCGCTTCATCCCACGTGATATTAATTTTCAAATTCTTGCCAAGGAAGTATCGGTGTCCCTCTATATGTGATGCAAGTCTATTATAATCTGAATCTAGGAACATGTCTGTGTTCTTAATCAGAAATTCTATGCTTTCTCTTTTGGTATTGTTGTTGTCGTTCATTGTATGCTCCTTTTTAAGTTCTTTATTCTATATATCAATGATACCATCAATACTCAGGTTGTACAAGCAAGTAGGAGGGTGTAGTATTGCATAGTTCCGTCATCTTTTTGGATAATACAGTCTTTTTACTCCATGATAAGACGGTTTGTATATTCCTAGTACAGTTTTGCTGAATGAAAAAAGCCCTCTCTTCAAAGGAGGTGAAGAGAGGGCAGACACAATTGAATTGGAGATGAAACACTACTACTTGTCGAAGAGGGTACCTACTGCATCCCAGTCAACGACATTCCAGAAAGCCTGTATATAATCACCTCTGAGGTTCTTATATTTCAGATAATATGCATGTTCCCATACATCAATGCCAAGAATCGGAGTATCACCCTTATTGTCCATCAGGGGGTTATCCTGGTTTGGATAGGAAGAGACTGTCAGTTTTCCATCCTTGGTAACTGAGAGGAAGGCCCATCCTGAGCCAAAACGGGAGAGAGCTGCTTTGCTCATTGCATCCTTAAGGGAGTCGAGACTGCCAAAATCCTTCTTAATCTGGGCATCCAACTTGCCTGATGGACTCTTGGCCCCATTGGGAGAAATGGTTGAGAAGTACAGGTTATGGTTGTAAAAACCTCCCCCATTATTGCGAATGGTAGTTCTGAGATTCGAATCTGCTAGTGAATCCAGGCTGCCAAGTATCTGCTCTATCGATTTATTCGCTAGGGAAGGATCCTTCTCAATGGCAGCATTAAGGTTGTTTGTATAGCCTGCATGGTGTTTGGTGTAATGGGTTTCCATGGTTAGTTTGTCTATGTGTGGTTCCAAGGTATTGAAATCATAGGGTAATGAATACTGTGAAAACATAATAAAACCTCCAAGTTTTAAATCCTAGTTAAACACTAGGTATACCTGTACTATACTAATAAATTCTTTACCTGGCAAGCCCTACAAAGGTGTTTCACACAACTTTATTGCTAACACTTTAAAATACAATGATCTGACCCTTACAAAATTCCTGTTGCATCTTTACCTTTTTCTTAATTTGGGATACTGTTTCACCGTTACAACGCGCGCCAATAGCTCAGTTGGATAGAGCAACTGCCTTCTAAGCAGTAGGTCGTAGGTTCGATTCCTACTTGGCGTATACCTGATACATTCGATCACTTTTACATGCAACCATTGGCAAGAACTCATGGTTCTATGTATCTTTCCTGTAGAATAGGAAACAAACACGATACAGTATTACATGATTCCAATACATGCTGTTAGTTAACGCTGGAGCTGGCGTTAATCTCACTATGCTTGCAGCGGCAACAGGAAGTGCCGAGTAAACGTCAATCTCAGTTGGATTAGGTGCAATAAGATCGTTTGAGTATGAATTATGTGAAAAGTTTAATCTTGTTTGATCGTCAACCCTAGGATTAGATTTTACGACATGGTTACGTAAAGGTGGTGTTTCAACTAGCCCAAGTGGAGTCTTAGGTAATTTGATGCCTGCCATAGGTGTTAGCTATCACTTTTAATCAAAGAAACCTATATGGATCCCCTCCCCAGTCCCAAGCAATGGGGGGGGTGTCATAATAATCTGATGTATGGACAGCACAACACCATCCTGCCCTACTCCCCTTGGGTATTCTTTTTAGAATCACCACAAACCCAAATGGAGCGTTTCCTGATTATGTGAAGCTGCAGCTTCATGCGTTAGTGAAAGAAGAGGTTATTCATCGCAAAGCAATATACGTACACTGCCCCCAATTGGAAGCCTCAGGTGGAAGTGTTTCCTTAAGGAGCCAGAATATGGGAAAGAAAGGTACCAGGAGGCTCCATACCAACCTGTAAAGCACACATTGCACCTGTTGCCCGCAAATCAGATGCTACAACTCCAATAGTTTTTTTACAAAAACCGTGGTACCCTACAGTCCTACCATTGGTAAGGAGGAAACCTATGAAAGCTCATGTTGATCGAGACGAGTGTATTGGATGTGAACTCTGCGTGACAATCTGTCCTGAAGTGTTTGAAATGGATGATGAACTGATAGCAACAGTAATAGCTGACCCAGTTCCATCCAATGCTGAAGACAGTGCAAAGGATGCACAGGAGAATTGTCCCACTGGTGCCATTAGCATTGAGGGATAAGATATCGTTGTATTTGCGTAGGTAGTGCATTCCCATTCCTCAACAATGACTTATCCCTCGTGCTAGTGCTTTGAAACCTGAGTGTCCACCTAGCATTCGTACGTATGGTCTCCGTCGATACCATCCTGGACATCTGTGGATGGTATCGACTCTTTACCTCCTCTTTTGGTGTCCAAAGCAGGGACCATCCGACCAACCCAGAAGATAAACAGCTTCAACAACCTATGGGAAGGATGTTGTGACCAGGCAGGCCTGGAACCACAATATGGGAAGAAGTAGGTTGCAGGAGAGGGGATCATCCCGTATTGTTGTAGATACCCTACCATGTTTGTATATTCCTTGAGGTGACCATGCAGAAGTTATTGTTCTCACTGTCAATTATTGCTTTGGGACTTACCATTGGGTACAGTATCCAGAGGCTTGTCCTTGCAGGAAGGATCAAAGCAGAGAGATCCCTTGCAAAACAGCGCAAGTTCCTGCAGAGGCTGTCACTGCTCGGTCTCAGCCCAATTGCCACAATTGGAGCGATCTGGATCCTTTCATTTGACAACATACGCGTAGCCCTCATGCCTGCCATTGGAGTGCTGGCAATACTAGCAGGAGGAAGTGCAGCATATGTTGTAGGCAAACTGCTGAAGCTGAAGCCAAAACAGGCAGGGGCCTTTTTTTGCTGTGGGGCAATGACCAACGTGGGGTCAGTAGGCTCTCTTGTGGTTTTCGTCTTTTTGGGAGAAATGGCTTTTGCCTTTGTTCCCATGTACAGGCTGTTTGAGGCCATCATCTACTACACCATCTGGTTTCCCCTTGCAAAAAGCTTTTCTCCTCAAGTACAGACGGAGGTAAAAACAGGTAAATTGCTGAAAATTATTGCTGACCCGTTTGTCCTTGTCGCCCTAGCGAGCATCCTCATGGGAGTTATCCTCAACATCTCAGGGATACCAAGACCCGAATTCTACAATACCCTCAATGTGATAGTAATTCCCCTGTCCAGCCTGTTGATGCTCACATCTATCGGCATGGCGATGAAATTCGGCAAAATTACCGCCCATCTCAAACCCGCTGCGATCATCGCTGCCATTAAGTTCATCTTTGTTCCTATTGTAGCAACGGGAGTTGCCTATCTGCTGGGATTTGGAAAAATTGACAATGGACTGCCGTTGCAGGTAATCCTCATCCTAGCTTCAATGCCTGTGGGGTTTACGGCTCTGGTCCCTCCCTCTATCTATGATTTGGACCTCGATCTCGCCAATGCAGGCTGGGTGGTAACGACAGCACTGCTTGTCGTGGTCATTCCTCTGCAGATGCTCATTATCTCACGTATCTGACACTCTCCCACGCCTTGGGGGTGTGGCGGTAACCTTGTGCAGAAAGGAGTCTCCCCAACAGACAAGACATTCTTTTCTTGGAGGAGCCCTCCCCTCCTGTGGAAAGGTCTATGAGAGAAACGCTTCATCCTTACCGCCATTGTATTTCCTCCCCTATACAGAACCCTCATCCTTTGGTACCATTAGGAGAAATATAGCTAACGTTTGTTTATTGGGTTTTAGCAGTAATAAATTTTTATTTTATTATATGTAAAGGTTTTATTGCTTTAGTTTCGCACATAGTCCCTTTGTAAAACTCTTGACAGTAACCGGTAAATATTCGATAGTCGCAAGTATGTCGTGAAGGCTCAGGGAAGTGATTCCTCTGGGATATCTATGCCTGAAACGAACGGAGGGAATGGAAAAGATTGAAAGGTGTTGAAATTGCAGTCGAACAGGTCTCCAGAGCTTATGGAACATTCAAGGCACTCGATGATGTGAGTGTGACAATACAGAAAGGTGAATTCTTCTCCCTTCTGGGACCATCTGGGTGTGGGAAAACCACACTGCTAAGGATTATCGCAGGGTTTGACTACCCCGATAGTGGAACTGTAGAGTTCGATGGAAAGAACATCCTGCCCTTTCCCCCTGACAAGCGGCAATCAAACACCGTTTTCCAGACATATGCCCTCTTTCCCCATCTTACAGTCTATGAGAACGTTGCCTTCCCCCTACGCCTCAGGCGTGTGGAGAAGAATGAGCTCGACCGTAGGGTGCGTGAGTACGTCCGCCTGGTCCAGCTTGAAGAACACATCGACAAGAAACCATCCATGCTCAGTGGAGGGCAGAAACAGCGTGTGGCCATCGCACGGGCACTCATCAACGAACCAAGTGTCCTGCTCCTTGACGAACCCTTATCAGCACTCGACGCAAAACTGAGGCAGAACCTTCTCATTGAGCTTGACGTAATCCACGACAAGGTCGGCATTACCTTTGTGTATGTGACCCATGATCAGAGCGAAGCTCTCTCCGTCTCTGACCGTATTGCTGTGATGAACAAGGGCAAGATCTTGCAGATCGGCACCCCGTATGAAATCTATGAAGCTCCGGCTACCCGCTTTGTAGCCCAGTTTATCGGTGAGTCAAACATATTCCCTTGCAAAGTTGTCGCCTGCGAACCCTTTGAGGATGAGTATATGCTCACCGTCGATGTTCCCTCCCTTGGGGGGACTGTCACCGTCACTGACTATGATCCTCTGGAGATAGGAGCTGAGGTTGATTTTACTGTCAGACCGGAAAAGGTCAGGATTACCTCGAATCCTCCAAAGGCATCCAACAAGTACCTCAACTCCTACAAGGGTGTTGTGGATGAGCCTGTATACTCAGGCTTCCAGTCAAAATTCTATATCTGCCTCTATAATGAGGCGAAGACCATCATCAAGGTATTCAAGCAGCACACGGCCTTCCTTGACGAAGGACCTGAGATTGAATGGCGTGATACCGTCTATGTCAGTTGGACGGCAGCTGATGGATATCTTGTGAAGGAAACAGACCGATGAAGAAGGCCTTGAAACCCAGGGAGCGTGAACAACTTCTGGGGACAACCTACGCCTTCCCCATGGGAATCTGGTTTACCCTCTTCTTCACTATCCCCCTATGTATCATTGTTCTCTACAGCTTCCTCAAGCGAGGGCTGTATGGAGGTGTTGAGTGGGAATTTACCCTCGATGCCTACAAGCAGATGTTCAACCCAAGCTTTGCAAAGGTCGTGGTCCGCACTCTGTGGATCAGCATAGTGGCAACTGTTGGGAGCATCCTCATAGCCATCCCTTGCGGGTATGCAATGGCAAAGAGCAAGTACCAGACCTTCCTCTTGTTTCTCATCATCATCCCCTTCTGGACCAACTCACTGATCCGCATCTATGCCTGGATATCCATTCTGTCTACAGAGGGCTTCATCAATACGCTTCTGATCAGGATGGGCATCCTCACCGAAGGGGTACAGCTGATCTACAACAACGGAGCTGTGGTTCTTGTCCTCATCTACATGTACCTGCCCTTTGCGATCCTACCGCTGTTCACCACCATAGACAAATTTGACTTTGCCCTCCTTGATGCTGCACGCGACCTCGGTGCCACCAAGCTGGAGGCAATCGTCAAGGTCATGTTCCCCAACATAAAAAGTGGTTTGAGCACAGCCTTCATCTTTACCTTCATCCCCATATTCGGTGCCTATACGGTTCCCCTGCTCGTCGGTGGAAAGGATTCGACCATGATAGGTAATATTATCGTCGACCAGGTATCCAAGACTCGCAACTGGCCCTTGGCCTCCGCCTTCTCCATGGTGCTTACCTTCATCTCCCTTGTGGGTGTGTTCTGGATGCTCTATAACGGCAAACGCGAACAACAACAGACAAAGAAGACTACCCAGCAGGCCCTCGAGCAGAACATCCGCAAGCACCACTCGCGTAAGGGGGCAAAATGAACAAGCACCAATACAACAAAAAAAGCAGGATTTCCTTTTCGAATACCATGCTGTACCTGACCATCGTGTTCCTGTTTGTCCCTCTCTTTGTGGTTGTTTTCTTCTCATTCAACAACTCAAAGGGGATGCAGTGGAGCCATGCCTCCCTGGTCTGGTACAAGATGCTGATCTTTGAAAGCCCTTCCTTGTGGACAGCCTTTAGGAACAGCCTCATCATCGCCCTCACCAGCAGCATAACAGCAACCCTTCTGGGCACCCTGGCTGCCATCGGTATCAAGTGGTACCGGTTCAAGGGCAAGAGCTACATCACCACCATAAGCTATCTGCCTATGGTACTGCCTGAGGTCATCATCGGTATCTCCATGTTGATCTTCTTCTCGGCAGTAAAGGTGAGGCTTGGCATGTTCACCATCTTTGCCGCCCACACTACCTTCAACCTCCCGTTCGTATTCATGATGGTCTCAGCCCGCCTTGATGAGTTTGACTACTCTACAGTGGAAGCGGCACGGGACCTGGGAGCCAACGAGAGCCAGACCTTGCGCAAGGTGATCATCCCGACCATCGTACCGGGAGTCCTTTCAGGATTCCTGATGTGCATAACCATGTCGCTTGAGGACTTTGTCATCACATTCTTTGTATCAGGGCCCGGTTCGGGTACCCTGCCCCTCTATGTCTATTCCATGATCCGCTATGGCGTATCACCGGTGATCAATGCCCTGACCTTTGTCATGATATTGGGTACCATGGTCATAGCCTTCACGTTTAGGCGATTTCTTAAAACTGTGGCTGCAAGCAGCTAAGGTTCGGAGGCAATTTCAATTCAGGAGGTGCGCTTTGCACAAGTTTTCCAAACTCTTCATCATCAGCCTTGTGGCTATCACCAGTGTATTCCTTACAGGATGCCAAAAAGACTCTGAGCAGAGTAGCAAGCTCTACCTCTACAACTGGACCTATTACACTCCCGATTCACTGGTCAAGAAATTTGAGAAAGAGACAGGCGTCAAGGTCATTATCGACAATTTCGCCTCCAATGAGGAGATGTTTGCCAAAGTCATGGCCGGAGGCAACAAAGGCTATGACATCATCTTCCCCTCCTCCGACTACACCTCCATCATGATCAAGCTGGACAAGGTGCAGAAGCTCGACCACAGCAAGCTTCCCAACCTGAAGTATGTCGATCCGATCATCAGGGAAAAAGCATCCTACGACCCGGATATGGAGTACTCGGTTCCCTATTTCATGGGATCGAGCGGGATTGCGGTCAATACGGAGAAGGCTCCCCCTGACTATGCACGCGACTGGTCCATTTTCGCAGACAAGCGAATGGCAGGCAGGATGTCCATGCTCGATGATATGCGTGAGGTCATGGCGGCAGCTCTGAAGCATCTGGGATACAGCGCAAACTCCACCAATGATGAGGAGTTGCAACAAGCGACAGATCTCATCATCACCGAATGGAAACCCAACTTGGTGAAGTTCGACTCCGAATCCTTTGGTAAGGCCTTCAGCCAGGGTGAGTTCTGGGTCTCCCATAGCTATCCTGAGAACATTTTTGCAGAGATCCCAAAAAGAAAATGGGATACCATAGACTTCTTCATCCCTAAAGAGGGGGGCATGATGTACATTGACAATATGGTCATCCCCCAGGGAGCAAACAACAGCGAAGCGGCCCATGCCTTCATCAACTTCATGCATGACCCGAAACACCATGCAGAGTTCCTCGATGAGTTTGGGTTTCCTCCGACCACCAATACCGGGGCCTCCAAGCATATGGAAAGCGATACATATTTCTTCACTTCCCAAGATATGGCAAACTCTGACAATCTCGATGACCTGGGTGAGGATCTGGAAAAATACAACCAGTTGTGGCAAACAATCCGCTATGTTCCGTAAGTTTATTGCATAATTATGCAATAACTGCTCATTTACAGCAAACTTTCTCTTGCCATCATGATTTGTTCTAGGTACTCTAGAACAAATCCTCCTATAAGAGAGTTGCAATGAACAGTTATCAGCTTATTACCTCCCTGGCCTTTGCGTTATACCTGGGCCTCATGTTGAGCATCGGATTCGTCACCTACAAGAAAACACACAACACCAGTGACTTTTTTCTGGGCAACCGCTCAGTCGGTCCCTGGTTCACCGCCCTCAGTGCCGAAGCCTCGGACATGTCGGGCTGGCTTTTGATGGGCCTTCCCGGAGTCGCATATTTCACAGGACTGCAAGAAGCCTTCTGGACTGCAGCCGGGCTCTTGGTCGGAACCTACCTGAACTGGCTCTTCATAGCCAAACGCATGCGAAAGTATACCATCCATGCCAAGGACTCCATTACCATCCCTGAGTTTTTCGCCAACCGTTTCCATGACAAGACCAAGGTACTGCAGACCATAAGCTCAATCCTTATCCTGGTCTTCTTTGTCGTCTATACAGCAAGCGGCTTCCTTGCAAGTGCCAAACTCTTCAATACGGTATTTGGCATGAACTACTACATAGCACTCTTTTTGGGTGTGACGGTAATTCTGGGCTATACCCTCCTGGGTGGCTATCTCGCCGTTGTCGCAACAGACTTCTTCCAAGGCTCCCTCATGTTCATAGCCCTGGTACTCACCGCAATTATCGCAGTGGTGACCCTCGGAGGCCCTGCAGTCACTATCGACAAGCTCTCTACCTTTGGCATGCAGTTCGTCAATCCCTTTGTGGCGGAGAGGGGATCAGATTATGGCTTCATTGATATCCTATCTGCTCTCTCCTGGGGTCTTGGCTATTTCGGCATGCCGCATGTTCTGGTCAGGTTCATGTCCATCCGTAGCAACAAGGAGGTAAAGACCTCCCGCAGGATCGCCATGATATGGGTGACCATAGCAATGGCTGCGGCTCTCACCATAGGGGTAGTCGGCAAGGCATTCCTCCTTCCGCTGGTCTTCGAGAGCCAAGGTGCTGCTGAGGCGGTATTCATTGTAAGCATGCAGAAGATATTCCCAACCTTCATTGCAGGCATCTTCCTCTGTGCCATCCTTGCAGCAAGCATGAGCACCTCGGACAGCCAGCTTCTGGTTGCCTCCTCAGCTTTCAGCAAGGATGTCTACAAGGCCATCATCAGAAAGAATGCATCAGAGAAGGAGACCCTTGCAGTGAGTAGGATCACCGTCCTGGTGATATCGATCATTGCCATATTCCTCGCCATGGACCCCAACAGCTCCATCTTCGATATCGTCAGCTACGCCTGGGCGGGCTTCGGGGCAACCTTCGGGCCGGTCATCATAGCGAGTCTCTTCTGGAGACGTGCTACACGCAATGGAGCCATAGCAGCAATGGCCGGAGGAGGCCTCACCGTGGTGATCTGGAAACAGCTTTCAGGTGGTCTATTTGATGTCTATGAACTGCTTCCGGGCTTTATCATCGCATCGATTCTCATGGTGGTGTTCAGCCTCCTGGAAAAGAATCCCGATCCCAAGATGGTTGCAGACTTCGACAGGTACCAGAGCATCCAGGACTGATAGTTCGGTACGCCTTGGCCGAGCCTTTCCCATCCAAACTCAATTGTGCTGCCTCAGGGCAACCCAATTGGGTTTGCCTGGAGTATCAGCAAGTGTGGGATATGCCAGGATAGGAATCTGCCTGGAAAGCGGTGAACAGAGGTATCGCTTCAGGAAGGACAGGAGTCGAGTAAAGATTCCAGCGGCCGCAGATGGTGGGTTTTTCCGATTGTGTGGAAATCCTCTGACCCACCCCCTTGACCAAGTATGGGTCATCCGATATTTTATGGTAAACATCCAGCCTTTCGGTAGGATATTCTTTTTGTAGGAGGTGGCACTATGAGGTCCATGACAGACTCTCAAGAAAGTATGATGTGCCACCAGGCATAGAACTTCTTCTTTCAAGCAGATCACCAGAGAAAAAAACCGATTATGTATCCAAGAGAGAAGGTGTAGTATTTCTACCCTTTCTCCTCACAAAATCATTATTTCTTACTTTTTCTCCCTGCTTGTCACCCCTAAAGCCCCTACAAAGGAAAAGCCAATGACCAGAATACCCCGCCTCCGCTGTAACTCCATAAAAGATCGAATGTGACCCACCACCCTTCACCTTGTGTTTTCACTGTGACCATCATTCGATTCGTATCAGGAGAGTATCATGAAAAAAACCAACCACTTTCGTTTTGAAACCCTACAAGTGCATAGCGGACAAGAGACTGCCGATCCTACGACAGGAGCCCGTGCAGTACCCATCTACCAGACCACAGCCTATGTCTTTGACAACTGTGCAAGTGCTTCTGCACGCTTTGACCTCTCTGAAGGGGGAAACATCTATGCAAGGCTGACCAATGATACCCAAGCGGCCTTTGAGAAACGCATAGCAGACCTGGAAGGGGGAGTCGGAGCATTGGCAGTCGCCTCAGGCTCTGCCGCTGTCACCTACACCTTCCTCAACCTTGCAGAGGCTGGCGACCATATTGTCAGTGCTAAGACCATCTATGGAGGCAGCTATAACCTGCTTGCCCATACCCTGCCCCGCTACGGGATTACAGCAACGTTTGTCGACGGTGATGATCCTGCCAATTTTGAGAAGGCCATCAAGGAGAACACCAAGGCCCTGTTTGTGGAGACCATCGGCAATCCCAATGCCACCCTGTTGGATATTCGCAAGATTGCAGACATAGCCCATGCACATACGATTCCCCTGATAGTGGACAATACCTTCGCCACACCCTTCCTCTTCAGACCCTTCGAACATGGGGCCGACATCGTGGTGCACTCCGCAAGCAAGTTCATCGGTGGCCATGGCACTGCCATCGGAGGGGTCATCGTCGACAGCGGAGCCTTTGACTGGGAGGCAAGCGGCAAGTTCCCCTCCCTGACAGAGCCCAACGAAAGCTATCACGGGATCAGCTTCACCAAGGCAGCTGGAACGAGCGCCTGGATCACCAAGGCACGGGCAGTTCTCCTGCGTGACATCGGGGCCACCCTTGCACCACTGCACGCCTTCCTCTTCCTGCAGGGGCTGGAAACCCTTTCTCTGAGGGTGGAGAGACACAACTACAATACCCTCAAGATAGTACCCTTTTTGGCACAACACCCCAAGGTGAAGGTTGTCAGGCACCCTTCGCTTCCTGACAATCCGTATCACGAGCTCTACTGCAGATACTTTCCCCAGGGAGGGGCTTCGATCTTCACCTTTGACATAGTGGGCAAAGAGGCGGAAGCGAAGGCTTTCATAGACAACCTCAAGCTGTTCTCCCTGCTTGCTAATGTGGCTGATGTCAAATCCCTGGTCATACACCCGGCAAGCACGACCCACTCCCAGCTCAGTGCATCGGAATTGAAGGAGCAGGGTATAGGAGAGGCCACCATCCGCCTTTCGATTGGGACCGAGCATGTCGATGACCTGCTTGAGGATCTGGCCCAGGCCCTGGAAGGAGTAACGCTATGCCAGTAACCATACAGACAGGCCTCCCTGCTGAAGAGACACTGCAGAGGGAGAACATCTTCTACATGAACAAGGAACGTGCCTCCACCCAGGATATCAGGCCCCTGCAGGTTGTGATCCTCAACCTGATGCCACAGAAATCAGTGACTGAGACACAGCTCATCAGGCTGCTGGGAAACACCCCCTTGCAGGTTGAGGTGACCTTCCTCAGCACGAAAAGCTACCAGCCCAAGAATACCACTGTCTCCTATCTGAAAAGTTTTTACCAATACTTTGAGGATGTGCGTGAAAAGAAATTCGATGCCCTTATCGTGACAGGATCACCTGTGGAGAAGCTTCGGTTTGAAGAGGTCCAATACTGGGATGAACTGACAACCATCCTCGATTGGGCCCAGGAGAATGTATACTCCTCCCTCTTTGTCTGTTGGGGGGCACAGGCAGCCCTCTATCACTACTACAAGATAGAGAAAAGAGCACTGGAGAAAAAACTCTCGGGGGTATATACCCATACGGTACTCACGCCTACAGAGACGCTGGTACGTGGCTTTGATGATACCTTCCTTGCCCCACACAGTCGTCATACGACCGTCAGTGGTAGGGATGTGCAACAGGTGGGGGCCCTGAAGATCCTCAGCACCTCAGAAGAGGCGGGGGTCTACCTCATCGCAAGCAAAGATGAGCGGCAGGTCTTCATAACAGGACATGCCGAATATGATGCACTGACCTTGGACACAGAGTACAAGCGGGACCTGGCAGCCGGTCTCTGCCCGGACAAACCCGAGAACTATTATCCTGGGAACAATGAGGGAAGGGCACCGAATGTGACATGGAGGGGCCATGCAAACCTGTTGTTCAGCAACTGGCTGAACTACTTTGTCTACCAGAAGACACCCTATGCATTGGAGGACGTACCTCTTCAGTCGAGCAAGAGGCCCATGGTAATCCCGTCATAGAAGGTGTTGTCTATCATGACAAGTCGGGAGAGCCTGCCCTCTTCGGTGAAGCCGAACTTCCTGTAGAGGGCAAGGGCCCGCTCGTTGTCCTCCCTGACAGTGAGGTCAATCTTTCTCAGGCCGGTAGGATGGGTATGTATCCAGGATAACATCGCCTCGAGGAGTGCCGAACCCACCCCTTGGCCCCAGCACTCCTTGAGTACTGATATGCCGACCTCCCCGCGATGGGAGAGTCGCTCAAAGGGGGGTGTATCCACACCAAGGCTTCCGATGATCTTCTCCCCTTGCAAGGCAAGCAGCGTGATGTTGTTGTGCGATTCCATGCGATGGTCCAGGTACTCCCTCTCCTGCTGCTCGGTGAAGGGAAGGCCCTTGGCATCGAAAGTAAGATTATCACTCTCAGAACCCACCTGCTGCAGGTAGATAAGCAGGTTCTTGGCGTCATCTATCCTAGCTTCACGTATGATGCGCACCACCTCTTCCATAGCTACGCTCCCAATACCTTGAGGCAGAGAGTGACCATTGCATCCTTCAGGGCAACAATCTCTGCATCCCCTATGAAGGCTACCTCATCGGATCCTACTCCTGCAGCCCAGTTGATGCTGTAGGCAAGGGACGCAACCCTGATACCCGCTTCTCGGGCAAGGGCAACTTCTGTGGCAGCGGTCATACCCACCACATCAAAACCCAGTCTCTTGAACATACGGATTTCTGCTGGGGTCTCCAGGCGGGGCCCATTGGTGCAGACATATACCCCCGCATCCTTCAGGGAGGGCTCTGTTGCATGTAGGGAAGCGGTAAGAGTCGGGTCAAAGACCCTGTCCATCCCCACGTGCCCGACTCCGAACTCATCACCTGTAAAGAAGGTGTGTTCGCGTCCTCCCCCACTGAGGTCGACAAAGTCTGAAAGGGTCCCGACTTCACCTGGCTTCAGGGCGTCGGAGATGGATCCTACAGCATAGATGCTGATGAGTTCAGTAACACCCAACTCTTTCAAGGCCGTTATGTTGGCCCTGTAGTTGATCATATGGGGAGGAACCGAATGGGACGAGCCATGGCGGGGAAGGAATACCAACAAAGCGTGTTCTGCCGTCCCCACATAGACTTCCACCACACCATATGGTGTGGTAACCTCTTTTCTCTGACTTGAGAAACCAGATATCCGGTCTACTCCTGTACCACCGATGATTGCTTTCATTTCGTAAAACTCCTTGCAAGGGCTGAGGGAGTGAGCACTCCCTTGGAGGTGACTATTCCCTGGACCAGGGAAGGTTCTATGATATCGAAGGAGGGGTAGAGAGCCCTTCCCCCAGTGGTTGTCGCATGTCCAAGGCAGAACAGGACCTCACTTCCATCACGCTGCTCCATGCTGATATCCGAAGAGCTCTTCTTTGTGGGATCAGGGGAGATGCTGAAAGCGTAATAGGGCACCTTATAGTGCTTGCAGGCAACAGCATTGGCCAGGGTACCCACCTTGTTGACCACACTCCCATCCATGCAGACAAGGTCTGAGGCAGTCATATATTTGGTAATCTTCCCCTCTGCAAGGTAGTGGGCCCCCATCCCGTCGGTGATGAGGTGGGCATCGAATCCCATCTCAAGGAGGCTGGGATAGGTCAGGCGAGATCCCTGCAGGTAGGGTCGGGTCTCATTGACCAAGACAGAGATGCCCTTGCCCTGCTCCCTGGCATAGGCGAGGCTCAACAGGAAGGTATGCTCTGCAAAGCAGGTGGTGAGGATTACATCCCCATCATCGATGAGGGTGCTCCCGATCCTACCCATATGGTGGTAGAGATCAGCATACGACTGTTCCTCCCTATCCACCAACGCATTCACTCGGCTGACAAATTCATCCACTGATTTCTCTGGGGAGCAGAAGGGGGAAAGCTCCTCCAGCAAGGATTCCATGACCCTTCCCATGGTAGTGTTGGTGGGCCTTGCCTGCACGAGCAGGCCCACCAACCTCTCTAGCTCACCAAGGGAATACGGGATATTCCCTTGGTACATCTCGGAGGCTATGAACCTGAGGGTGGTGAACGCTACCTCTAGAGGCCCTCCACCCTGGGTCACCATAGCCCTGATAGCGGTGGCTACCTCGGCGACAGTTGCGCAGGCTTCAAAACGCTTCTCAAAAGGGAAGGCCCTTCGGTCGCCTATGTGGATGAGACCATCACTGATATGGCAGATATTCTCTTTCCTCAGCAGGTAGGGCAGTCGTATCATCCCTTGTTCCAGAAGCTCAGATGGTCGGCTACGATAGCCTCGATGAGTTTTTCATCCTCAACAGGGCCTACGATCTCGATATCCTTCTGCCCATGCTCAAGGACCTTGTCGGAGGAGAGGGAAAAGGTGGGGTTCTGCTCATCACTGCCAGTAAGGGCGAGAAGCTGCTCCTCGGAGATGCCGAAGACCAGGCGCCTTACATTCGTCCAGTACATCGCACCGGTACACATCACGCATGGCTCGGCAGAGCTGTAAAGGGTGCACTCGGAAAGGAACTGGGGGCTGTAGAGCTTTCCAGCCTTAAACATCAGGGCAGCCTCAGCATGCATGGCAGGGCCTCCCTCCTCATAGGCATTCCCTTGCTCAAGCAGGATGTTTCCATCCTTATCTGCAAGAAGAGCTCCAAAAGGGTGGCTTCCCTCGAGTTTTGCCTGGTGTGCTATGCGTACGGTCTCTCTGAGAAGCCTCATATCGTCTTCGGTTGGTTGTCTCTTGGTGATCAGCGGCATGGTTATTTCTCCTATTCGCAAATACCCTACCATGAGTTACCCATGTTGGCAACAATACGCAAGTTCCCTGAAATTTGTCTTTCTGAACTAACCTCTTGTATTGTATACTATTGGTTTTAATGCGAAACTTACAGGAAGAAAACAGTTGTTGACGATTGGAAAAAGAACTCGTACATTAGAAGGGATGTTGCCAAACAGGCAATGACTGCATCAAAAGGAATACATATGAACAAGAGTAAAATTGCAAAAATTATTGTGGCACTTCTTGCCATGGCCCTCATCGTACCCACCCTATTTGCCGCCGGAATGAAAGAGAGTGATCCCCGGAGCGTGACTGTCAGGATCCTTTCTATCGACCAACCAGGTACCTCACCAGTCCTTACCGTTCGCTCCCTCGACAATCAGGACTTTACCATCAAGACTGACGGGACAACCGAGAGCAGCTTCCCCGTATCAGCTCTCAGTTCTGGCGATTATATTGAGGTAGTCCTTGACATGGATACGGCAACCACCATCCGATATATCAACCCCCTGGTCACCCTGGGAGTATTTGACATCTATATCAGTGATGCTGAATTGACCTCCCTTGCAACCCTGCATGAGCGCTTCAGCTACACCTATGGCTATCTGTTGCTCCAGTCATTTGCATCACAGGGCCTCTTCTTCGATACTGGCTATTATGTGAAGGGAGCCCTCGATGGCTATGAATCCTCAAAGCTCGAAGAGCCCATCGGGTTCTATACCCTTGAGGAACTGTATGCCAATATCGAGGAGTATCAGAGCACCATCTGGGCTGAACAGAAGGCCCCCCAGGCGTTTACCGAAGGCTTTGCTGACATCACCGATGTGGCCACACTTGCAAAACCTGAAGACCTTACAAAAGCCTTCAGCTATACCTATGGATACCTGCTTGCCTACAACATGCTCGGCCAGGGCATTGAGCTTGATGGAGACCTCTATGCACAGGGTGCCCTTGACTTTGCAAGCAACAACAAGACACTGATGAACGAAGATGAGATGCAGACAGCCTTTGTCGAGTATCAGCAGGTTGTCGAGGAGAAGTATGCAAAATGGCTTGAGGAGGTGACTGTCACCAACCTTGCTGATGCAGAGGCTTTCCTGGATTTCAACAAGAACAACAATGAGGATATCGTTGTTACGGCAAGTGGCTTGCAGTATCAGATCCTCAACGCCGCCGATGGTCCGAAGCCTACCGCCATGGATACGGTAGAGGTTAACTACCAACTGCAGATGATCGACGGATCGGTCATTGAAAGTTCCTACGACCGTGGGGAGACAGCCCACTTCCCTGTAACCCAGGTTATTCCAGGGTTCAGCGAAGCCCTGCTGAACATGAATGTCGGTAGTGTCGTTCGCACATGGATCCACCCCGACTTGGGATATGGCGCGGCAGGAACAGAAACCATCCTTCCCAATTCTCTACTGGTCTTTGATATTGAGTTGGTTGGAATCGACAAATAACACTGCTTCCAAACAAAAAACAAAACAAAAAACAAAAATGGTCCCTCAAGGGACCATTTTTGTTTTTGATACGAAGCACCTATATTCCTACAATCTCTCTTGTTTATAAGGTTTCTCACATATCGCTGCTACAGGGTAAAGATCACCTTCTTCACATTCCTGTCATTTGCCATCTGCATGGAGCTCTTGTAGGACTCCCCTTCACGCAAGATCACAAAACGCCCTTCGGTTGCCATGATCACGACACGAGGGGTTTCATTCTCCTCCAGGGATAGAAGCTCCTCACCTTCGAGGATGCAGTGCATCTGGGTATGGTCAGCTCTCCTGATCATGCTGTCACTGCCTCCGGGGTAGGAGAGCACCTCATAGGAGATTCCATCGACCTTATGGACACCCACTTCATCCTGATAGGGAAGGCTTCTATCCATGATGCCTATAACCCTCTCCAAGGAGGGGTATAGGCCCACATACCATTCCAGATTTTCCAAGATATCAAAGAGCATCAGATACCTTTACCCTTGTGCTCGTTCCAAAGCTTCTCAAACGATATGATCTGCTGTGCACAGCCTTCAATGCCAAGCTTGCTTGAGTCAAGGGAAAGGTCATAGGTCTTGCACATGCCCCATTTGCGGTCACTATAGTAGTTGTAGAAGTTAGCCCTCTGCTTGTCAGCCTTCAGACAGGTATCCTCAGCCTTGTTCTCAGGTACTTCATACACATTGATTGCACGTTCTATGCGCCTATCCAGGGTAGCATGGATGAAGATGTTCAGGACATTCTCCTTGTCTCGCAGGATATAGTCAGCACATCGTCCTACGATGACACAAGGCCCCTCTTCCGCCAGACGCTTGATCGTCTTGCTCTGGATGAGGAAAAGCTGGTCATTGAGGGGCATCTCGGTGACCCCCAAAGCTCCGCTCGCCATCGGGTAGTTACCCATGACCAAGGAGTAAAAGATGCTGCTGGTTGCCTTCTCATCGGCGTTGGTGAACAATGCTTCACTCAAGCCGCTGTCTTGTGCGCTAATGGCGATCAGTTCCTTATCGAAGAAAGGAATACCTAGCTCTTCAGCCAAATTGCGTCCGACCTGTCTTCCACCACTTCCAAACTGCCTGCCAATCGTAAAAACCGTATGATTATCCATATGCAGGTTCCTCCACTGCCCTCAGTATACCACAACAAGACAGAAAAACATAAAGAGATTGCTGGCCTTTCAAGCCACTTTTCGAACCAGATAGGCCCCTAAGGGCCCTTCAGCTCCGGTAATTTGGCGTTGTTTTTGCCTGGATCATCCCCATATCGTCAATTTTTATCTATTTTTAGTTCCCCTTTTATTGCAGACACGGCAGGTTAGGCATACTATCGACATACCACCTGGAGGCAGTATGATCACACTACAGAATGAAAAGCTCAGCATGCGGATAGCTCTCCTTGGAGCGGAGCCTCAATCACTCTTCTCCAAGGAGAGTGGCATCGAATACCTTTGGAACGGAGATGCAAAGTACTGGCCAAGAAGGGCGCCCCTTCTCTTTCCCATGACAGGACCGACCAAGGACAACCAGATAGAAGCCTGTGGACGTACCTATACGATGCCCAACAACGGCTTTGCCCGGGACCTACCCTTTAGCCTACTCTCCCAGAGCTCACATGAGGCAACCTTCGTTCTCCAGGAGAGTGCCTCCACCTTGTGCCACTACCCGTACGGCTTCCGCCTCAAGGTCACCTATACCCTCCTTGATGATGGTTTTCGATCGGAGGCCGAAGTGTATGCAAAGGATGATCTGTTCTTCACCTTTGGCTGGCATCCTGCCTTCAGTCTCGACATCAACGGGGAGGGCTCCCCTTTGGAATCCTACACCCTCACCTTTGAAAGGGAAGAGAGTGTCGACAGGCTCACACCGATGAATGGTGTATTTGTTACCGACAAGAAGTTCCTGGACAACAGCAAGACGCTCCATCTCACCAGAGACCTGACCGACAAAGGCCCCATCATCCTCAATGACCTGACATCAACACATGTCACCCTCACCTCTGAGAATGGCAAGCATGGAGTACATGTGGAGAGAGGAAACTTGGAGACTCTGGTAATCTGGACTATGGCTCAAAAGCATGCCCAGTATCTCTGCATCGAGCCGATGCACTCCTTTGGAGACACCAACCGAGGATTCGCACTGGAAGAGATGGATGAGGTGCTAGAACTGAAGGCAGGCAATTCCCACCTGTTTTCCAGCACCTTCAGGGTTTTCTAGGCTCTGTAGGAGGCTATGACCCTGGTAGGCGATCCGTCACTGTCATCAAGCAGAAGAGGAAGGGCTACCAAGGACAAACGGCACCCTGCCACCTTGTCGAGATTGGTGAGATTCTCCAGGATAAGCCCATCATAGGAGAATATCAGATGATGGATGGGCAGACTCTCGCTCCTGGGCGAATCACACGAAGCGCTGTCAAAGCCAAACAGGCGCACACCACGTTCCAAGAGGAGCGTGGCAGCCTCTTCTGTAAGCAGAGGGGGGTCTTCAAAGTAACGCTCGCTGTTCCAACGGTCCTGCCAGCCAGTGAAGAACAGCACAGAGCTAACGTCAGGGGGAATTGCACTCACCCTCTCTTTGCCAATGCTCGGGACATCCCGGACATCAAGGACAAACGCCTCATGGAAAAAGGAAGAGGGGGCGAAGCTATCGAGGCTTCTTCCCTCAGGGAGCAGGTGAGAAGGACTGTCCATGTGTGTTCCACTATGGCTTCCAAGGATCACCTGCTTGAGACGAAAATGCTCTTTTTCCAAGGTTGACCATTGTGTGATCACTGTCGGAGGATCCCCAGGATAGGGAGGGTCCCCATCGGCAATGCAGTGGCTCAAATCGACATAGACCATCTTTTTGCCATGCTCATGCACCGAACGAAGCTCTTCCATCCTGGAAATATCCCACTCTGGGGGGAAGTCGAGGGTGTCCCACACCTCGGGGGAATTCTTGAGCTTGAAGTTGGGAAGAAAAACCAGGTCCTCTGTTACATATCCCCAATGGACCCGGGAATATTTCTTTCGCCCAGAGACTGGATCAATGACAGAGGGCTGGGTGGAGGCATATCTGTGGGCCTTGTCCACATGGAGGGTAACACTGATCTTCCCGTCTCTTCTTGCAGGTCTTGCCATAGGATATCCCCTTTTGAATATGTTCAGGTTACGGCGTGGACGAATATGCGCTACAGCCTCCGAACCACAATCCTGTCGTACCAATCATTTCCTTTCATAGTCGGGCAGGTCCGTTTCTCTCTCTTCCCTGCCTCGTTCTCTGTATTCATTGCAAACCCTGCGTCCTTGCATAGTGGAACAGATACTGCTGGGCAAGACCTGCATAGGGTGCAAAATACGCTGGAGTCCTGTCCGGATACCAGCATCTCATCACCTTCTTCATCCAGGTGTCCATGGGAAACGCCTCCATCCTATGGAACCCATACAGGAGGATACACTGCCCTACCTTGGGTCCCACCCCCCTGATGGTCATCAGCAACTGGAGGGCCGCTTCGAAATCCAGGAAGGGGACCTGCTCCAGCAAGGTATGCTTTTGTATGGCATCTACGAGGTACGGCGAGCGGAAACCCATCCCCAATCTGCGCAAATCCTCTTCGGTTGCCTGTTCCATCTCGCTGGCAAGAGGGAAAGCGTACCACCTTTCATTCACTGAAGAGCCATACACCTCGGAAAGCCTTGCGTACATCTGCCTAATTCTTGCAATGTTGTTGTTCTGGCTCAGGATAAAACAGAGCAGCACCTCAAAAGGGTCCTGGTTGAGAATGCGTAGCCCCCCAAACATCCGTACGGCAGAGCTCAGCCTTGGATCGAGAAGCGAGAGGTGCTCATTGGCTACCTCATACCCACCATCCATGTCAAAGTAATGTTCAAGATCAGCATCATTGGCCACCGTTTCACCAAAGGTCTTTTCTGTGAATCGGACATGCTTACCCTTGACAACGGACTGGAAGACGCCGTCCTCTTGCCGCCACCCGAAACACTGGCCACAAAACAATGTGGCATGGAGATCGATCGGATAATCCTTCATGCATGTACTGTAGCAGAGGGGTTGCATCTTGGGCAAGAAGCGGTTGCCCTTCCATCCTGTGCCATATCCTCATCATCGGTGACATAAATCTGGAATTATATATTTTTCGGATAGCTATTTTTCCTGCTGGGGGGTATTCTAAAAGAGGAGGAACGAGAGAGAGCATGGAAATCACAGACTTTTCTTACCCGCAATGGATGAAACGAATGGTGAGTGATAGTGATGGCATTCAGAGGTTTGAAGAGATTGTCGCGCGCTATTCCCACTTGCTTTTTTCCGCCGGACCGATATTGGATTACGTGAGCCTTGATGAAGTTGCCTATATCGGCAACCTGTTGGCAAGCCTGCCATCACCGGGAGAGGTATGTCTTGCACCATACAGCTTTGCCGACCTCTATCTCACTGGCAATCCGAACTTGCAGCTTGCATTCAACAAGCTTACCTTTCCCCTTCAGTGCAAGATACTGGACACCTCTCGCCTCTATAGGGAGGCTCTGCCTCCCTATGCAATGGTAGCCCTCGATTGGGAAAGCGGGTCAGTGCAGTTGCTGGCGCTCTCTGCACACAAGAGCGAACTCGAAGCCCTCTCCCTGGCATTCCTGACAGACCCCCTGACAGAGACGATGGTAGACGAACGCTACGAAGCACAAAAGGCTTACCTGCTCAAACGATCCAGGGAGTTGCTCCGGGAGGGAACCAGCGAGGAACGGATTGGAATATATAGGGTCACCTGCAGTGACGAACTGTTCGTAAATATGGTGCTTGGCCCTATCCTTGATGCTCTTTTCTCCCTAGAGATGGGAGAACAGAAAGATAGGTGGGGAAGAGCCATTCCCTCCCACATCAGCGAAGCTGACGACCAGAGGCTTGACCACTCTTTTCTAACATGATATCAGCCGAGGCCAAGGCATTGTGATACCCCTTTGAGGCAGTTTGCCTAGTCGGATACCCAACGATTTGTCCCATGGCATCTATTTCATAGGTTGGCTTTGATGCAATGACAGAGGACAACGATGTGTGGTAGCATGGTCCTTATGCAAAACAAGCAACTGGGTGTGCTCTTCATTTTATTAAGCGGATTCTTCTTTGCCTTGGTGATGCTCTTCATCAAGCTTGCAGGGCCTCTTCCTACCATGCAGAAGGCTTTGTTCCGTAACATCATCGCCTTGGGCATAGCACTCATAATTCTGGGAAAGACAAAAACCCGCTTTACGTGGAAGAGAGAGGATTTTTCGGTCCTGCTGTTGCGCGGTGTTGCCGGTACCATCGGTCTCATAGCAAATTTCTATGCAGTCGATCATCTCATCCTCAGCGATGCTACCATACTCAACAAGCTCGCACCCTTCTTTGTCATCATCTTCAGTCGGATATTCCTCAAGGAAAGGATAACAGCAGTCCAGATGCTTCTGGTGTTCGGCGCTTTTCTTGGGGCTTCGCTGGTGGTCAAGCCAGCCTTCAGCAATACCAACCCATTGCCCTATCTCATAGGGATATTGGGAGGCATCGGAGCAGGGGCTGCCTACACCTGTGTGAGGGAACTGGGCAACAGGATGGTCCCAGCCCCTGTCATTGTAGCCTTCTTCTCCCTCTTCTCCACCCTGGTGATAATCCCCTTTGTCATAGCTGACCATCAGAGCATGCAAGCCCAGCAGATACTTTTCCTGCTACTGGCAGGGATCAGCGCTGCTGGAGGACAGTTCAGCATCACCAAGGCGTACTCCTACGCCCCTGCAAAGGAGATATCGGTGTACGACTATACCCAGATACTGTTCGCCTCACTGCTGTCCATTTTCATCTTCTCCGAATATCCTGATGCTCTGAGCATCGGCGGCTACCTCGTCGTGACAGCAATGGCAGTGATGATGTTCTTCTATAACAAACGGAAGGCCTGAAGCCTCCCGTTTGTTGGACAGTGAATGGGATTTGTATGGGTAGCTTCTCGTAAGGTTCTCGCTCTCAGCTGAGGTCTGTTTTCCCTCATGTACTCAGGCTATGAGCCTAGGTTTTTTTCCTGCACATAAGCAGATAAGCCTTACGTCTCAGAGAACAGCCAGGTGGAAAGATACCGCTCCCCTGTATCGGGAAGCAAGACCACAATGGTCTTGCCCTCATGTTCCTTCATTGCTGAATAGGCCAGGGCTGCATCCAGGGCAGCACCGCTTGAGATACCGACCAAGAGCCCTTCGGTCTTGGCAGCCTGCCTTGCACGCTCGCCGGCTTTGGCATCTTCTGCGGTATAAATCTCGTCAATGATATCTGTATCGAGGATGGAGGGAACAAAGCCCGCCCCTATTCCCTGTATCTTGTGTGGGCCTCCATGGCCCAGGGAGAGCACAGGACTGGTCACTGGCTCCACCGCCACGATCAGGGCCTGGGGATTCTGTTCCTTGAGGTAGCGCCCTACCCCGGTGACAGTACCACCGGTACCGACCCCTGCAATGAAGATATCAACCTTATGTCCGCTGTCTTCCCAGATTTCAGGGCCCGTATGCTCATAATGGGCCTTCACATTGTCCATATTGTCAAACTGTGCAGGGATGAAGGAGTTGGGTATGGTGCTTGAGAGCTCTTCAGCACGGGAAATTGCACCTCGCATGCCCATCGATCCATCGGTGAGCACAAGCTCTGCCCCCAAGGCCGCCAGCAGCTTGCGCCGCTCGATACTCATTGTCTCAGGCATGGTTATGATGAGCCGATATCCCTTCACAGCGGCAATGTAGGCGAGACCAACCCCTGTATTGCCACTTGTGGGCTCGATTATCACAGACCCCTCTGTGAGCAGACCGGCCTTTTCAGCCCCCTCTATCATTGCCATGGCAATACGGTCCTTCACACTTGAAAGAGGATTAAAGCTCTCCACCTTTGCAAGAATGGTCGCATGGCCATCGTTGAGTCGGTTGATCTTTATCAAGGGGGTATTTCCAATCTTTTCCGTTATGTTCTCATAGATACGTGCACTCATGCTCTGCTCCTTGTAGCGAGGGGTCCTTTAAATCATAGTATTCCTATAGGTTAATACTGTAATGGGTCTCTCCTGCCCTGTCAATGCCCACCGCTCAGATCATGTAGGTGAACCACTCCGCCTTGGTCACATCCGCCAGGGTGACACCCTCAAAAGTCTGCGATACCTGCTCGTCCAGTTTCTGGAAAAAGTGAACACGAAGACAACGCTGGATGGCTGTCTCCTCTTTCTGGGGCAGCTCGGTAAAAGCAATATTACCCTCAAGGAGGTCAAAGACATCATAGATGAGAATCTGGCTGGGCTTTCTGCTCAGCAGATACCCTCCACCGGCACCCTTCACTGAGTTGAGATACCCTCCACGCGTAAGCAGCAAGGCAACCTGCTGAAGATATTTTTCGCTCAGGCCCTGGCGTAGGGCGACCTGGGAAAGGGCTACGGGCGTATCACTGGTGTGTTCTGCAAGATCGACAAGCAACCTCAGCCCATACCGTCCTCGTGTTGAGACTTTCAAATTCCACCTCCAGCTTCAGATGCTACCAGATGTGAAGCAAGGTCCTCGATCATTATCTGATCGGCAAACGTGCTGACAGTATTCTGTAACATAGACCATATCTGATGGGTCTTGCATGATTCGCTCTGAGGGCAATCCTCACAGGGTGTCGGGGTAAACTCCCCCTCACTGGCAGAAAGCACCTCGCCACAGGTAATATCCCTTCTCGCAATGCGATATCCACCCTGCACACCTCGTTCAGACTCGACAAGACTGTGCTTCTTCAAGGGGATCATCAGCTGCTCGAGATATCCGCTGCTTATACCGGTAGCCTCACTGATGGACCGGATACTACAATTTCCTCTGCAGGTAGCCAGATACACCATAGTCTCCAAGGAATAACGACCTTTTGTAGATAATTTCATACCTAGAAGGTACCAGTACTTAGCTCACACGTCAAGATTAGTCTTACACTCTGAGCGATGAACTCCATAATTCACAGCGAAATCATTGAAATTTAGAAATAAACAACCCATTTGAAGCAGAAATACCTTTCTAGCAAAGGAAGTCCCGAATTTTCACTATGGAAGACAAGATACAATCATGCTACAATCGAAGCACTACACAGTAAGGCAGAACACAATCGATGAAAGAAACAGTCACACACAGCCCTGGTTCCCCAACGGTACTCAGGGGTACACAAAGATGATCATACCCTACCTGCTATTGCTGCACCTCGCCGGGGGGATCGGAGGCACGCTGCTGCGTCGTATGCGTATTCCGGCAGGGGCCTTGATCGGATCGCTTCTTGCAGCTATGGTTTTCAATACTTTCTATCCGGTCATACCGACCTATCCCAAGGATTTGCGCCTGGGAATCCAGATACTCTCCGGTCTGGTCATCGGAACCCGCTTTACCCAAGCAGACATCAAGACACTCAAGACGATGGTGCTTCCGGTCCTTATCCTGATTGTCATGCTACTCTCCATAAACCTGGGCTTTGCGTACCTGATGAGTGAGTTCACCGCCTTGTCCTTCATGACCTCATTCTTTGCCTGTGCCCCAGGGGGAGTCTCCGACCTTGCCCTGGTCGCAGCTGACTTTGGGGCATCGATGGAGCATGTGGCCCTCTTGCAGCTGTTCCGTCTGATATCTGTCATCATCATCTTCCCTCCTCTGATACGAAAGATGATTGCCCCAACCGGCAAGGTACTGCAATCCCATCAAAACCACCTACCCAAAATGCATGAGAAGCCAAAAAAACATACATACCTGGGCTATCTCATAACGGTGGTAACCGCCTTCACCGGAGGTGTCACCTTTATCCTGCTGGATGTTCCTGCAGGTGCTATCCTAGGCTCGATATTCTCCATAGCGCTGCTGAACCTTGCCACCGATGGTGCAACCTACCCTGAGGGGCTGAAACCCATGGTGCAGGTCTTTGCAGGGTGCTACATCGGCAGCAAGGTAACCTTCCAGACCCTCATGGAGGGCAGCGTCCTGCTTCTTCCCGCCCTGATCCTGCTTGTTGAACTCTTTGTCATGGCATTTCTCACAGCCTTTGTGCTGCATAAGGTCTGTCACCTCAGCTGGGGGACAGCACTCTTCTCTGCAACACCCGGGGGCATCACAGAGATGGGACTCATCAGCGATGAGCTTGGCCTTGAGACACCCAAGATCGTGCTGATGCACACCTTCAGGATTCTTGCCGTATTGGGAGTGTTACCCCTCATAGCCCAGTATCTGGGCTAAGGGGGCTTGGACCATCAGGTCGGATTGTAGAGATTGGACGTGGGGAACTTGGGTTCACTGGTGACATTGAGCACCAGCTTCCTGAGGCCCGAAGAGTCTCCCGAGGAGGGTATGTGGGTCATGTGCACCTCACAGCCACGCAAGAGGGGAAGCACTGCCGCTGCCTTTTTAGCATCCTCGCTGATCGCACAGCTCATTGCAAGGCATATCAGCACCTCATCAAGGTTGAGGCTCACACCCCTGCCCTTGAGCACATCACGCTTCATCTCTGTAACCGACTGCATGATGGCAGGCGAGATCAGATCGACCTCATGGTCGATGCCGGCCAGGACCTTCACCGCATTGAGGATCAGGGCGGAGGAGGCATGCATCAGGGGAGAGTTGCACCCGGTGACGATGGTTCCATCGGGCAGGAGTATCGCTGCTGCACAGATGATGCCGTTGAGGCCCTTGTTGCGCTTGATACCATCCTGGAGCGCCTCCATTGAGGCTGGAACCACTTCCCTATCATGGGAGGAGAGCTTGGCGCTTGCCATGATGGAACGGCTGCGCTCCACAGTCTCCTTCGTCCCTATTCCCTGCACATACTCACAGGCTGCGCGATAATAGCGTCTGATGATCTCCTGCTGTCCGGCTTTTCGGACCACCTCGTCATTGATGATCCCGTAACCGCAGCGGTTGACCCCCATATCAGTGGGACTCTTGTAGATGCAGTCGACTCCGGTAATCTTCTGCAGGATTCGCTTCAGCAGGGGATAGGCCTCGAGGTCACGTGAATAGTTGACGGTAACCTGGTTATAGGCACTGAGATGGAAATGGTCGATGAGATTCTGGTCACCGATGTCAGCGGTGGCGCTCTCATAGGCAATGTTGACCGGATGGTCGATCGGCAGGTTCCAGATGGGGAAGGTCTCAAACTTGGAGTATCCGCTCTTTCGGCCTGCCTTGTGGTCATGGTACATCTGCGAAAGGCAGGTGCCAAGCTTACCCGAGCCTGGGCCGGGGGCTGTGACGATGACAACGGGCCTCTCTGTCGGAATGTAGGGATTCGAGCCATAGCCCTCGTCACTTGCAATCAGGTCGACGTTGTTGGGATAGCCACGGGTCGCATGGTGGGTATAGACGGAGATGCCACGCTGCTGGAGAAGGTTCTTGAACTGTATGGCACCAGGCTCCTCATCAAAGCGGGTAATGACCACGCGCGTCACCTTCAGACCCCATTTGGCGAAGTCATCGATCATCTTGAAGACGTCGGTGTCGTACGTGATGCCAAAGTCACTACGCATCTTGCGTCGCTCGATATCCCCTGCATGGATACAGATGATGACATCTATCTGGTCCTTCAGTGATTGGAACACCCTCATCTTCACATTGGGGTCAAACCCCGGCAATACGCGCGAGGCGTGGTAGTCGAACAACAACTTGCCGCCACACTCAAGGTAGAGCTTGCCGTCGTTCTGTGCCACACGTTCCAGGATGTAATGCCTCTGCTCCTCCAAATACTTCTCGTTATCGAACCCAATGGTAGACAAAGCATTGCTCCTTAATAGTAGATCTGTTTGCGTATCTTCTTTGCTGTCTCGGCATCGAAGATCTTGGTTATGATCGCCAGCGAGAAATCTATCGCGCTTCCTGCAGCCTGGGCGGTGATGATGTTCCCATCAGTTATGACTTTCTCATGCTCCAGGACAAGGCCTTCGAACTCGCTGCCGGGAAAGCCTGTAACCCGTTTCCCATCCAGCAGGCCAGTCTTGCCAAGGACCACCGCCGGAGCTGCACAAATGGCAGCAACAACACCCTTCTCACTTGTTTTGATAGCCAGCTCCAATACAGCAAAGGAGGATGCGAGATTTGTCGAACCTTCGCCACCTCCTGGCAGCACTAGGGCATCATATGCCTCTTCACATTCACTGAAGAGCTTGTCACAGACCACAGCAATGCCATGGGCACCATGGACGGTAAGCCCTGAGAGCCCTGCTACGGTAACCTTTGCACCACTTCTTCTGAGCAGGTCGATCGGAGTGATAGCCTCAACCTCTTCAAAACCCTCAGCCAAGATAACCAATACTGACGGAACCATACGGACCTCCTATAGGGGAAGGGCATTGCCCTCCTCAAGTCGAGCCTTGCGAAGCAGTTCACAAGCATGTAGCAATATTCGCTGCGTCTCATCCCATCCGATGCATGCATCGGTGACTGAGACACCGTATTTCAAGTTGGAAAGGTCATCGGGGATTTTCTGTGATCCCCCGAACAGATTGCTTTCCAGCATGAACCCCCTGATGGCAGTCTCACCCCAGCTTACCTGGTCCACTATCGAGCGTAGCACCCGTTTCTGCCGGTCATAGTGCTTGCGCGAGTTTGCGTGGCTACAGTCGATGATGATGGCAGGATTGAGGCCATTGCTGGTCATAAGCGTACGAGCTGCCTCCACATCATCCTCATAGTAGTTGGGACTCTGTTCCCCACCGCGAAGGATGAGATGACAGCAATCGTTGCCGGTAGTCCTGAAGATCGTACTCGCCCCAAGGTAGTCCATACCGATGAATGAAGCAGGGCTGTATGCACATTTGATGGCGTTGATCGCATTGAGCAGATCACCGCTGGTGCTGTTCTTGAATCCCACTGCAACACTGAGGCCACTGGCAAGGTTGCGATGGATCTGGCTCTCTGTGGTCCGTGCCCCAATGGAGGACCAGCTCATCAACTCATCGATATACTGGGGGATGATGGGGTCGAGCACTTCACAGCCGACCGGTACACCAAGGGAAACTATCTCAAGCAGCAGAGAGCGTGCCTGGACAATCCCTTCCTCGATATCGTAGGAACCATCCATCCTCGGATCAAGGATCAGGCCCTTCCACCCCAGGACAGTGCGAGGCTTCTCAAAGTATGCCCGCATGACGATGAACATTTCAGATTCCACCTCTTTGGCAAGGGCCTTGAGTTTTCCTGCATATTCAATAGCCGCCTTGCGGTCATGCAGAGAGCAGGGACCTACGATCGCAAGCAATCGGTGGTCCCTTCCTTGTATGATATCATTGACTGTCTGGCGGCTTTGAGCGATGAATGCTGCTGTCGCCTCGTCAACCGGGAACCTCTTTGCAAGCTCGTGTGGAGTTGCAAGAGATTCAGTCTTCTTAATTCGTATGTCTACATTCGCCATTACTAACCCTTTGATTGAGGTATACCACACCTTCGCGGCGAGGCTCAACCCTATTTTTCCTCTTTGGGTCCCTCACTGTTGGAGAGCCTTGAGTAGAGGAATCTCTTGATCTTCTGTGTGGGTGTCCGCTGGAAGGGCTCCTCATGCAGCTCTACAGTACTGATACGGCTGAAGGCACTGAGCTCCTTATTCACATCCTCGCGGATCTTTGCAATATACTTCATTGCCTCGACCTTTGCATCGTTGACATTGAGTGCCATCTTCTGGGCAAAGGAGTCGATATCTATCTTGATCAGGGCTATCAGGCCCCCGTCCTCAGGGACAACCAGCGACTCTGAGACAAAGCTCAGATTGTTGATGACAGCTTCAATGTGTTCTGGATAGATATTCTCCCCACCAGAACCCAGGATCATCGTCTTGGTTCGGCCCTTGATGGCCAATCGTCCCTTCTTGTCAAAGAAGCCCAGATCGCCGGTACGGAAATACCCATCCTTGGTGAACACCTCCTCGTTGAGCTTGGGGTTGTCGTAGTAGCCTTGCATGACGTTTGGCCCCTTGACGAGAATCTCTCCCACCCCAGTCTCAGGATCCTTGTTGTCAAGGATCACATCCACATGCTTTACCAGGTGTCCTATCATACCCACATGGTGTTTCTTGGGCAGGCCTCCTGCAATAAGCGGTGATGTCTCGGTAAGGCCATAGCCTATGGCATAGGGGAACTTGGCATCGGCGAGGAACTGCTCGACATCACGGTCAAGGGGGGCTCCCCCAATGCCGAAGAACTTCAGCTTGCCTCCGAAGGTGATCTTCAGCTTGCGTCCTATGATCCTGGAGATGATCCTTCTGGTCGGACCGAACTTCAGCCAAGGCTTGAGTTTCTCATTGTCACGCATTACAGGAAGTACCGAACTGCGGTAGATCTTCTCCATCAGCAGGGGAACACTCATCAGAAGCTTCGGCCTGACCTCCTTGAGGGCAGGAAGCAGGATGCTCGGGGCCGGGGCCTTGCCCAGGATGGTAATCTCACAGCCACGCATCAGCTCAAGGATCTGTCCGGTGGTAAACTCATACACATGGCTGACCGGCAAGATTGAGAGCACATGGTCTCCGGCCTTGAATTTGACATAGACATCGGTGGAGATATCGGCATTCCATACCAGGTTCTTATGGGTGAGCATGACGCCCTTACTGCTACCGGTGGTTCCACTGGTGTAGATCAGGGAGGCAAGATCCTCTTCCTTCGCCTTGCTTGTAGCGCGTAGTTCCTGTGCCTTCTTGTCAAGTTTCCTTCGGGTAATGTCCCTACCGGGGGCAGCGGCAAACTGCTCCTTGTCGGTAAGGTTTGCACTGATGGGATCGGGGATATGGAACAGGTCCTCCATACGAACGAGGAAGGAGGGGTCATCGGCCACAAAGGGGATTACCTTTTCAAAGTTTTTGGCGTTTACGACAATACCCTTTGCGCCGCAGTGCTTGAGGATGGCGCATGCCTCCTTGGATGAGAAATCCGGAAGGATGGGAACGGCAACACATCCGACGGAGGTGATACCGAAGTAGGCGACCAACCAGGTGGGGGAACTCTCGCCCAGGATGGCAATCTTATCCCCATGGACAAACCCAGCCTCCAGCAAGGTGACAGCAATGCTATCCTTCATGCTCTTCATCTGGGCATAGGTTATGAGGCTCTCATCGTCCCCATAGAGGCGAAGGGCAACACGTTTGCCATACCTTGAGGCGGCACAATCCACGACGGCATTCATCGTGTATTCATTCACTGTCTTCATGGTAAGGCCATCGCTTCTCTTCAGCGCTCTGATACGCTTGAGGGACCATACATCTTTTTTCTTGTTTTTTTTGTTCGTGCCTTTTGGGCTCGTGTTTTTCTTGTTCATGACTTCTCCATATTCCCCCCGTAGCATTGACCTTTCTCACAGACGGTGAAGGGAATCTTCACCTGTAATCTGGCAAGGTCGGACAGGAGGGAGGGCTCGTTATTCGTACCTGAGAGATGGATAAAATATACATGCTCTCCATTAAATTCACTTTCTTGCAGGAACTGCATGGCCTGGTCATTGGATAGGTGACCATACAGGCCAGAGATTCTCTGTTTCAGATAATAGGGATAGGGGCCACCTCTGAGCATCTGCTCGTCGTAGTTGGCCTCAAGAAAAAGGATGTTGCTGCTTTTAGCCAGCAGCAACTGCTCTTGGGAGTAGCATCCTGTATCGGTGAGGACCATTATCGTCGTATCCTCATAGGTGACGTGCCATCCCACCGAGCCTCCACTATCGTGACTTGTCTCAAAACATCTCAGGACAAAGGGTCCGACAGAGAAACTCTCAAGGGGGTTCACCAGAAAGACGCACTCTGGGGGCAAGCCCAGCTTGGAAAATACGACAGGTTCTTTCTCCACCATCTCAGCATGGAGATAGATGGGAATGCGTAATTTTCTTGCAACGACACCCAAGCCCTTGGCATGGTCGGGATGGAGGTGGGTTACGCAGACAGCGGCAACTGAAGAGATATCGAGGCCAATGCCGGCAAGCCGCCTCTGCAACTCGACGCCACTGTAGCCCTGGTCGACCAGGACCGAGGTGGTGCCATCGGAAAAGACATAGCTGTTTCCACTGGAACCGCTGCCAAGTACTGCATAACGGACCATCAGAGAGTACCCCATGCAAGGAGTATGGCAAGGTCAAAGCCCGCATGGGCGCGACCTTTGGTGCGCAGGATCGGAGTCTTCAGAAGCTGTGGATGCTCCTTGAGCTCCTGCTGAATGGAGAACTGCCGATATGCGTAGCCCTCCTTGGTGTAGTAGGCAGACGAAGTATCCAGAAGGTCCTCGTCCCTGATAGATTGGAAGAGGGAGTTCCACTCCCCATCGGAGAGCGATCGTTCAGCAAGATTGACAAACTGACAGGGCAACGAGCGCTCCTTGCATGCACGCAAGGCTTTGGCCGTCTCTTTGCATTTCTTAGTCCCTATGATCTGAAGCATACAAACCCCTATGTCCGGTATACCGATTAAGTGTATATGACACAGGGGAAATATGCAAGATTTCTGACACTGCTCGTTCTATCTGTCGAATAAAATATTCTGCTAGTAAACCTTAACTAGGAGCTTTAGCTTGCAAACAGCTGCTCTATCTCCCTCTTGTAGAGCTTGTTTATCTCAAAGCGCTTGAGTTCCTGCTTGGCACTCAACTCAAGGCCGATCTCAAAGGACTTGTTGATGATGATGATCCTGTTGATGTGCTCATATGCCTTGAAGCCATGTTTTACGCTGATTATCTCGTTGATGGAGGCTTCCACCAGAGCCTTGACCTCCTTCATGCTGGCAAGCTTGTCGACCAGGTAGGGAATCTGCTCGCGGGTAAGGTACTCTTCAACACTCTTGCGGTTCAGTACGATCAGGGCACCAAGATATTTCTTGTCCTGACCCAGCACCACCGCGCTCTCCACAAACTCACTTTCACAGATCTTCGCCTCGATGGGGACAGGTTCAAGGTTCTCCCCGCCTGAGAGGACGATCGTATCCTTGGCTCGCCCTGCCAGGGCAAACTCACCATGATGAGTCCAGATGCCAAGGTCTCCTGTATTGAGCCATCCGTCGGAGGAGAGTACGGCCTTGGTAAGCTCAGGCCTCTTGAAGTATCCCTTCATTACCTGTGGCCCACGCACCATTACGATGCCTTTTGTTCCAGGAGGTACAGAGTTGCCCATCTCATCAACTATCTTCACCTCAGTCCCGATAAGGGGGCTGACCGTGCGCTTGATGCCGTGGTTCAGGTTCCTGACTGCAACTACAGGGGCACTCTCAGTCAGGCCGTAGCCATCGAGGAGCTTGATACCGATGGAAGAGAAGAACATGTCAACACTTTCACTCAGAGATCCTCCCCCACTGACACCGGCGATGAAGTTCTTGCCCAGCTTCTGCTGTATCTTCCCATACACCAGGTGATCACCTAGCTTGTAGAGGGGAAAGAGCAGGACTGTGGGGAGGAAGGAACGCACCACATCAAGGAAGCGACTGCGTTTCTTGAAGGTAGCGACCTCCCCGACGAGGAGATCCCTATTGTGGTTATACTTCTTTGCAATGAATACAAAGAATTTGAAGAGTGTTTTCGAAACAGGACTCTTTGCCTTCATGCTGTTGAAAACGCCATTCCGTACCGCTTCCCAGATTCTGGGAACCGAGCCCATCCAGTGGGGATTCACCAACGCAAGGTCTGCAATAAGGATAGAGCCCAAGGGCTTGGAATAGGCGATGGTCGAAGCCTGGCTGATAACGACATACTGGAGGATCCTTTCAAAGGAGTGCCATACAGGAAGGACACTGAGCCACTTCTGGGCAGGAGCCAAGGCTGGTATGACCTTGGGCAGGGCCTCTAGCTGGTAGGCAAAGTTGGCGTGGGAAAGCACGACACCTTTGGGCTCTCCTGTTGTCCCACTGGTGAAGATGATGGTTGCGGTATCTTCTGCCTTTCCCTTCAGCCTTTCCTCTTCAATGCTCTGGGCAACAGAAGGCTGGTTCAGCAACTCCTTGCCTTCGTTGAGAAGGTCTTGAATTAGCAGGACCTCCACGCCTTCCACAATAGTCGTATTTGCAAGACTCTCGGCGGTGAACTCCTTGTCCATGACTACAAAATGCTTGAGGGAGGGAAGTTTTTCCTTGAGGTTGAGGACCTTGCGAAGCTGAACCGCATTTTCCACAAAGCAGAAACTCGCTTCGGTTATGGCCAGTATAAAGCTGATCTCATACGGCATGGCATCGCGCCCACGGGGCACGTCAGCAGCCCCAAGGGTCAGGATAGCGAGGTCACTGAGCAGCCATTCACTGCGATTGTCGCTGATAAGGCCCACGTTGTCTCCCCTCTTCATACCCCGGGAGGACAGCGATGCTGCAAGTGCGTTGATATCACCATAGAGCTGGGAGTAGGAGACGCTTTGGAATACGCCATTCTTATCCTTGCTCATCTGCACCGAATATGCTGGGTAGGTCTTGACGATGTGTGAAAATATCTGCGGAATGGTTGTATACATATGAATCCTCCATGGTAAATCCATATTCTATATATAACACTTTTTCACTTTTTGTCAATCTGTCAGAATAGTAAATCCCAGCATTTCACTAATTTTTGCTAAAAACCCCAATCATATACAATAAGAGAGCTCTGGAAAACAGAGGAACAAAGAAAAGGGCAGCAGGGAAAGGAGCCCATACCAAGGTCGTACGGCTGCTTTTCAAAACAATTCTGGCCCCATACCATCAAAAACCCACAAATTGCCCATTCTTGACTAGGGAGAGGCAAAAAACGATAATGGTGGGATACTTTTCGAAGGAGCATTCCCCATGAACGAACGGATTTCCGCGTTGCTCAAGAGAGAGCCAAGCCCAGAGAGTGTCACAGCTGAAGGTTGGGTACGTACAAAACGTGACAGCAAGACCGTATGTTTCCTTGAAGTGAACGACGGTTCATGCCTCAAGGGCCTGCAAGTTGTCATCGACAAGGAGCAGTTCGGCAATGACGGATTGCTCGACTCCCTCTCCACCGGCTCTTCAGTTATCTGCAAGGGCCCCATTGTCGAGAGTGCCGGCGGCTCACAGAGGGTAGAGATGGCCAGCCTGGACATCACCCTCGTAGGTGACTGCCCCTCTGACTCCTACCCCTTGCAGAAGAAACGGCACACGATTGAATACCTGAGGGAGATCGCACACCTCAGGCCCAGGACCAATATGTTCGGGGCTGTGACGCGGGTAAGGAACACCCTCTCCTATGCTGTACACCAGTACTTCCAGGAGAACGGGTTTGTCTATGTGAACACCCCGATCATCAGCTCAAGCGATGCCGAAGGGGCAGGCCAGCAGTTCCTGGTCACCACCCTCGACCCCAAGAGCCCTCCTCTGACCGACGAGGGCAACGTTGACTTCTCCAAGGACTTCTTTGGCAAGAAATCCTTCCTTACCGTCAGCGGGCAGCTTGAAGGCGAGGCCTATGCAATGGCAATGAAGAACATCTATACCTTTGGCCCGACCTTCAGGGCAGAGAACTCCAACACCAAGCGACACCTTTCAGAGTTCTGGATGGTGGAGCCGGAGATGGCCTTCTGTGACAACGAAGGGAACATGGAGATAGCAGAGTCCTTTTTGAAGTATCTCTTCAGTGCGGTGCTTGAGAATTGTGAAGAGGATATGAACTTTTTCTCCAAGTTTGTGGAGAAGGGCATGCAAGACACCCTCAAGGGTATTGTGGACACCCCCTTTGTGAGGCTTACCTATACCGATGCAGTCAAGGAACTGGAGAAGCACGCCTCACAGTTCTCCTTCCCTGTAGCATGGGGTAACGATTTGCAAAGCGAGCACGAGAAGTTCCTCACCGAGGTCGTCTTCAAGAGCCCGGTCATCGTCACCGACTACCCCAAGGACATCAAGGCCTTCTACATGAAGCTCAATGCCGACGGCAGGACAGTCCGTGGCATGGATGTGCTTGTCCCACGCCTAGGGGAGATCATCGGAGGCTCCGAACGTGAATCGAACCTCGATACCCTTACCCAGCGGATGCTTGAGATGAAGCTCAAGCCCGAGGAGTACTGGTGGTACCTCGACCTCAGAAGGTTCGGCTCGGTCCCCCATGCTGGCTTCGGCCTGGGCTTCGAGAGGGCTGTGCAGTATGTCACCGGCATGGGAAACATACGTGATGTCATCCCCTTCCCCAGGGCCCCCAGGCTCTCTGACTTCTAGAAAGTAGCATGTGTAGTTTCATACGCTAGTATTGATTAGGTGATGGCGGCTGAAAAGCCGCCATCACTGTGTAGTCAGCTGTAAGCGATAAACCAAGAATCTGTCACGCTGTATTCACTTTCATTAAAACAGGCACTTTCACCACATTGGTGAAAGTAGGGTGCATAATGATACCTTGAAACAGAAAAGCATCCAGAGATTTTTACCATGGTGAAAACTAGCCCAGATGCTTCATCAGGCTAAAGATAGTTGTAGAGGACACCTCCATTGCCGGCGAGGTGACCACTCATATATCCTTTTTGCCCTTTCACTAGCAAGTTCCCTTCGCTTTTCCTCTGTTTTAGGATCCTTTCCAAACAAAAGGTTGAAGAGTTCTTCTGATATGACCTTGCTCCCCCTGATGATCATTGCAGTGCAGGAGGATTCAAAACTCACAAGCTTGGTTTGAAGAGGCGGCATGCATAGGCTTCTATTCAGCAAGGCGTACTGCAT
>CAZTXW010000009.1:0-42613 GCA_964617345.1 uncultured Sphaerochaeta sp.
GGCTCATAACTGAAGTGATAACTACTGGATAAAAGAAAATCACGATCATACTTAGTGAAGCTGGGACCAAGAAAATTAATTTTGACTTTTTATCTATGTCCATATCATACCTTTTTTTAGAGAGATACTTTCAGGTATCTCTCTAAAGTTAATTGGTTATTTAAAAGTTGCTTGCTTTTTCGATAAATTTCTCAGCTGTTATCTCGCCTGCCATCAAGAGGATGCATGCATCTTTAATGATCTGGGCACTGTTACTATTAGTCACAAGACCTGTTTGCGAAGGATACCTGTTGGTAAGAGTATTCATAATTAATTTGGCATCTTGAAGAGCTTCCGGCCAATTAGCATCTGGATTCATTGGAATTGCATTAGCTCTTTCAGCAAAAGCCTGATCCCATACACCACTTGTAAGGTAGATGGCAAAGTCAACTGCCGCATCCTTAACTTTTTGTTCTGCGTCTTTGTTCACGGAAACACCAAATGCGCTATAGCAACCTGACTCCAGACCATCAACACCATTTTCTACAGTGGGAAAAGCAAAGGCTCCCCATGTGAACTCATCGCTTGTAGTACTGGCTACTTCATTTGGCAGCCATGTCCCATTGATATACATTCCAATGTTCTCTTCAATCACCATGTCTTGCTGAGCGATAGGATATTGGTTTGAAGCAATCTTAGGATCAAAATATCCTAGTTTTACCATTTTTTCAATTTCCTTGGCTGCAACTAATACTTGAGGATCATTCCATAACTTTTGATCTCTGGCTAAGTTGAAAACAAAATCTGTTCCCTTCAGCCTAGACAGGTAATATCCAATCCAACTTGTAGAATAATAATCATCGGTAGTAATCGGTGTATAGCCAGCATTTTTTATCATTTCACATGCTTTGAGCATTTCAGCCCATGTTGTTGGATATGCAGTAACTCCAGCCTCGTCAAAAATATTCTTATTGCACAGGACAAAAAATCCTTGAGGAGTATATGGGATAGCTTTCAATTCACCATCAAAGGAGATTTTGGTCAACTCCAACATGCTTGGCATTATATAATTCTTATACTGTTTATTATCTGTAGTTGGATAGACTTTCTCAAAGTATGGACTCAAATCATCAATATAGTCAGTCCACAGTGCGGATATGCTATCAATGTTTGCATCCATAGCATCAATGCTTGTTCCTGCCTCAATGGCTGAACCAACTAAGTTTCTGTTGTCCCTACCATTAAAAGTAAAATTAATTTTTACTGTAGGATTTAGTTTCTCATATGCTTTAGCTGCATCGACCATGATTAAAGCCTGGTTTTCAGTAGCACTCCAGCTGGACCAATAGTTGATCTTTAAGATCTCACTTCCCCCTGCTTGTTTTTCAGAATCTCCTTTTGCAGAGAGTACCGAAAACGTAAGTAACATAAGTACGAATACTGTTAGCATTTTTATATGTTTCATAAAATGCCCCCTTTTTTGTTGTTAGCTTTATTGTCCCACTGATTTATCAATCTGTATTTGCACAAAATCAGTTATTGTTTGTTATTTCTCAACTGTTGATTGATTTATACTCGAACCTTAAAAAACGAAACCTTTAACCATTAAAGCTCTAATCAGATTTATGCTTTTTTAGAATACATTCATGCTATAATAGTTTGCGTACATGATACATGTATCATTGGATAAAAAATGGAAATAATAAAAGACAATTATTCATTTACAGAACTGAGTGTCGATCTTAAAATAGATCATGTAATCTCTATTCACTATTATGAGTATCCTAGTGATTTTTTATTTACTGGTGAATCTCATGATTTCTGGGAATTGCTGTACATCGACAAAGGGAAAATAATAACCTTTTTAGGGGACAAGGAGTATCTCCTCCATCAAGGCCAGTTAATCATCCGAGAACCTAATATATTTCATGGAATAAAGTGTGATGGTTCAATCGCTCCTAATTTGGTGGTTATTGCCTTTGATTGCGACTCACCCCTGATGGATTATTTCAAAAAGAACTACTTGCTGAATATAAATACCTTAAGTAAGAATTTATTGAATGCCATAATCATTGAAGCACAAGACAGTTTTACCAATAAACTTTCAGATCCCTATTATAAGAAATTACTCTTATCACTAGAGATCAAACCTTGTTCATTGCAAATCATTAAAAACTGTTTGGAACTATTATTTATCTATCTGCTTAGAGCAAAAGATGAAACCATAAATACTAAATCTGTACATACTTCGAAAGAGATAAAAGAAAAAACTGAATGGATAATTTCATATATGAAAGAAAATATTGCCTCGAATATGACTGTAGATCAAATCTGTAATTTTTTTAATTTTTCTCCTGCTTCAGTTTCCAAATTCTTTAAACTTGAAACTGGATGGAGCATGATGGAATATTTTCATCGTTTAAAGATAGAAGAAGCCAAAAAGATGCTTCGAGAAGGAAGAGGGAACATTTCACTAATTGCAGAAACACTTGGTTATTCAACTATTCATTATTTCTCACGTCAATTTAAAAAAATTTGCGGTATGTCACCTTCTGAATATGGCAAATCAATTAAGGCGCTAGTAAATAATGATTTTGATAAAATAGAGTTTTCGTAATGAAACGAATCCCCCCATCGTATTCCAGACAACTAAACCTGAAAGAAGGCTCAGTTGTCGAGATTTCACAAAACAATGATGGAATGCTTGTCCTATTTCAGCAGAAAACCCGACAAGATGAACTGCAAGAGCTCCTGAGCCTGATCACCCCTGAGAATATGCACAATGAAGATTTCTTTGGTATGGAAATTGGCAACGAGATAGAATAAATCGCATATATTCATAATTTAATGAATATCGTGTTGATACATAGCACTCTGCAGGCTAGCCTACCCAGGACTTGTTGTTCCCCCAAACAGGTATATTTGTAGGGCCACTTATGCCAAACTCACAAGCAGAACATTACTAGACTTAAAAGCGAGATATATTCCTGGTTTTTACTAGAGAGTAAACTCTTCCAGTACATTCCAATAGCCTGTCTAAAACTATAAATCTTCCATCTCATAACACAAATTATCCTGTATACTACACCCTCAGGAGAATAAAAGTGCAATCCATCAAAGCTGCTTCCGTACAGTTCAACCATCACAAGGACGACAAGGCATACAACCTATCTGTCATAGGAAAGTTTGTAGAAAAAGCATCCGCCGATCATGTCGATCTCATCATATTCCCCGAGATGTGCATCACAGGCTACTGGCATGTGAGAAACCTTGCTGAGGGTGAGGTCCGCGCTTTGGCAGAGCCGGTTCCCAGCGGACCCTCCACCCAACTCCTTTTGGCTCTTGCTGCCAAGCATCAGATGACCATCGGGTTCGGCCTCATTGAAGAGTCTGAAGAAGGCTTGCTCTACAACACCTATGTGGTGGCAATGAGCGACGGCAGCTTTGCCAAGCATCGCAAGCTGCACTGTTTCATCTCCGCCCATATGAAAAGTGGTGATTCCTACACCGTCTTTGACACTCCCCATGGGGTTCGGATGGGAATTCTCATCTGCTATGACAACAACATCATCGAGAATGCCCGCATAACTGCCCTGATGGGAGCCGAGGTCCTGCTCGCCCCCCATCAGACAGGGGGGTGCAACTCTGCAAGCCCCAAGGGGATGAGCCGTATCGACATAGCTTTATGGGAAGAACGTGAAAAACGAATGGCTGAGCTTGAAGCAGAGAGCCGGGGCCCCAAGGGACGGGGTTGGCTCATGCGCTGGCTCCCCTCCCGAGCCCATGACAACGGCATGTTCCTGCTCTTCAGCAATGGCGTGGGAAGGGATGATGACGAGGTGCGCACCGGCAATGCCATGATCCTCGATCCTTATGGGGAGATTCTTTGTGAAAGTGAAGTTGTTGATGATGACATGGTAGTTGCCACCCTTGATGCTACCCTGTTGCCCTTCAGTAACGGACAGCGGTGGATGAAGAGCCGCCGTCCTGACTTGTATGGCCTTATTTGCCGGAAGACAGGAAGGGAGGAGGATACCAGGACTGTCAGGTTCACCTACCTACAGGATACAGATGAATGAACGGGAAAATATGCATGACGACGTACGCTGAGATGACATATTGAAGAAGAGGGCATTGAAAAGGAAGGGAGAACATGCCAGAGGCTGTCCATTCTGATGAACAGCTTGCCCTTTGCCCTTGCAGACCTTGCATAGAATGCTCAAATAGCCGTATGGTGAAGATATGAAAGATTGTAAAGACCACAGTTTTGATGCCACAGCCTTTCTTCCCACCTTTTTGGGAACCTTCGAAAGGGTCAAGGGCAACGCCAACTTCTATGGCATGAAGCAACTCCCCCAGATGCTTGAGATTGGGGAGATCGCAAATGAATATATCGAGCTGATGTTTCCCGGGCGCTGCGGACGCGAGCGAGTCGGCCTGAGCTTGCAAGAGATACTGCTTGATCAGCTGAACATGGTCTCATCGCGCTTGATGACCCAGGTCCAGCTAGCTTTGAAATACGAACATCCCGAAGAGGAAGATACGAAACTCAAGCAGAAGAGCGAGCACATCATCAAAAGTATCTGTGCCCTCCTTCCTGAGATACGCATCAAGCTGAAGCTTGACGCGAAAGCAGGGTTTGAAGGGGATCCGGCAGCACACAATGTGCGCGAAGTAATCCTCTCCTACCCCTACATGAAGACCCTGGCCATCCATCGCATAGCCCATGAACTGTTCAGAATGAATGTCCCCCTCATCCCACGCATGCTCAACGAGTTTGCACACAAGGAGACGGGAATTGACATACATCCCGGAGCAGAGATAGGGGAATCCTTCTTCATCGACCATGGTACGGGCGTTGTTATCGGAGAGACCACAGTCATTGGCAATAATGTGAAGATCTACCAGGGGGTGACACTTGGGGCCCTCAGCTTCCCCAGGGATGCCTGCGGCGAACTCATCAGGGGGGCGAGAAGGCATCCGACCATTGAGGACGATGTCACCATCTACTCCAATGCAACTATCCTAGGGAACATTACCATTGGAAAGAATGCAGTCATTGGTTCCAACGTCTGGATCAAGGAAAATGTTGCATCTCACACCATGGCTGTCATCCAGGAGCCCAAACTGACCTTCAGGGATCTGAACGGAAGGAAAAGCTAGGCTTTCCTCCCCAACTGGCTCTGTTCATTGAGCAGAGCCAGTTGGCAGTAGTCTTCCCACCTACCATTGAGCAGCAGGTACTCTCTGCTTATACCTTCCTGTACAAACCCCAGCGATGAGGCGAAAGCCAAGCTGGGGTAGTTTTTTGTCATGATGGTAGCCTCAAGCCTATGCAGCTTCAATTTGGTGAAGGCATACGAGATCACTGACTCAACCGCTTCAGTTCCAATTCCCTGCCGTTGCCACTTCTGGGCAGTGCTGTAGCCCAGACGCGCACTGTAGGAAGCTCCATAGAGTATATCGCTGAGGTAGACCTGAGCTACGATGGCCGATCCTCCCTTACGCGAGAACACCAGAGGGAGCTTGCGTCTCTGTTCATAGAGAAGGGCCTGCTTCTCACAGTGGAACTGGATATTGGCCAAGGTATAGTAGCTGTCATTGCGTTGGGGTGAGAATTGGGAAAAAGATTCCCTATTCTCCCTCTCATAGGCGAGCAACTGCCTTGCAGAGCCATCATCCACAACATAGGCACACAGGCGCTCAGTCTCAAATAGCTTACGCATGGCAGATGACGATAGGTTTGCCGGTTTTTTCGTCACATTGGGCAAAATGAGCCTGCACCAGCAACCCTTCCCTTGCAAAGAGGGGGGCTTCGAGGACTTTCACCTCAAGATAGTTTCCACTCAAACCATACCAAAAGCCGCCCTTGCGGTTCTGCAGCACAACCTCAGTGGGTTTGCCGATCTGGCGTATCAGATACTCACGATACAGTTCATCCGAAAGGTCGCGCAGCCGTTTTGCCCTTTCGTCACGTACACTCTCAGGCACCCTATCCTTCGCCTTGAAAAGAGGGGTGTCGGGACGGGGAGAGAAGGGAAACACATGCATCTGGGCAAACCTCTGCTCCTTGAAATAGCGGTAGGTCTCCTCAAATTCCTCATCGCCCTCACCAGGCAGGCCTGTTATGACGTCCCCTGCAATGAAAGGATCGGCCTTGGCCTCGCGCAGGCTGTCCAGGATGGCCGACAACTGCTCGATGTCATAGTGACGGTTTACCCGTCTCAACACCTTGTTGCTGGCACTCTGCACGGGAATATGAAAGTGTGGCTGCATCCTGGGATCCTTGAGAACAGAGAGGAGCCTTTCATCGATATGATCCGGTTCCAGGGAGCTCAGGCGCAGGCGTATGCCATCGCCCAGGGAGGCGAGCAACTCTTCAAGCAAGCCGCCCAACCCCTTCTGGGTATGATCGTACATGGTGAGGTTCACCCCGGTGAGCATGATCTCAGTGAATCCTGCCTCTTCAAGGGCAAGGGCGCGCTCCACGACTGTAGCACTGTCAAGGGAGACAGCCTTTCCCCGGGCAATGTGTACCCGGCAGTAGGAACACTCATTGTCACAGCCATCCTGCACCTTCAGGTACGCACGGCTGTGGTAGGAAAAAGTGGCGGCATCATAATCGAATACCGAAGCCTTGCCGTCACTGAAGGAGAGGCATCCACTTCTCAGGTCAAATCCAGCTTCGAGGGAGAGCTTCAGATGCTTAGCCAGCTTCAGCAGGTGTGCCTTCTTTTCCAGAGGCACCACGATTACCTGATCAGAGAGAGCCTTGAGCTCCTCCTCATTGACCTGGGCGTAACAACCGGTGGCCAGAGTGGGAGCTGCTTCGGCAAACTTACGGATCATCCTGCGAGCCTTCTGCTCGGCCTTTGAGGTGACAGTGCAGGTATTTACGATAAACAGGTCTGCCTGATCGCGTTCCCCTACGACAGTGAACCCCTCCTGGGAGAAGGAGTCTGCTATTGCCTCACTTTCGCACTGGTTGAGCCGGCAGCCCAGGGTATATACACAAACGTTCAAAAACTACCCTCCTGGTCTTTCAGGGTCTGCATCACCGTATCCACAGCACCCTTGAGTCCCATGCGCATCTGCTTGGCATAGGGGTTGTATCGTTGCAGGTCATAGAAGAGCTGCAGGGGGTCATTACATGTCTGCTCCACTATGGAGGTGAGGCTACGGTAACCGGTAGTTGCCAGCTGGGTCTCCCCGAGGGAGAGTTCGGAGAGCGTCCTTCCCACAAAGTGGGTGATGCCCTGTGACCAGGCTGCCTCACGGTCATGCTGGTCGCAACTCATCTGATGCACTTCTAGCTTCCATCGTCTGAACTCGTCAGCCCACTGTTGCACAAGGGCGGCGGGTGCATGCACAGGACAGATCACCATGGGAAGTCCTGCAATGCCATCCTTGCCAGAATCGGGGCCGAACATCGGATGGGTGGCAATGCAAGGCACATCTTTTCCAAGATAGGTACGCATAAGCTTGGCTGGATATATCTTGACCGAGCAGGTATCCATCACCAACGTTGCCTCCTTGATCCTGGATGCAGTGCTTTTGAGGACCTCCTCAAAGGCACTGATGGCGACGCAGTAAAAGAGCACGTCACAGGCGAGGATCTCGTCCTCAGTCCCTAAGGTTACCCCTTCAGGAGCTCTCTTTGCACTGCGTCCGTACCCAAAGACGGAGAAACCATGCTTAGCAAGTTCACTTGCCCAAAACGAGCCAAAACGGCCAAGGCCGTATACACCAATTTTCATAGAAGTATTCATTGCCGGCATTGTACTGAATATGCGCCTTGCTAGCAAGAACGTGGGGATGATCGGGCAAACAAGAGCAAGGAAAGCAAGGCGACTGCCATACTGGCGACCAGCACCACAAGTCCACCTTGTAAGGTATAGCGCATGCTGACCAGCCCTATGAGGGCAGGGAGGGTGAGCCTTCCCAATACCATGCTCACCGAGTGCATGTTTGCTATCTGCAGCATTTCCTGGGGCCAGGTCTGCACCTCAAGCAGTTGGGAAGCAGGATTGAGGGCCCCAAAGGAAAACCCCAAGAGAACCATGGCAAACAACGCTAGTGAAAGTGTCGGGGCAAATACCAGCAAGGCAGTAGAGAAGATGCCCAGGATGGTAAGGACCAGAAGCAGGGACATTGGATTCTTTGCCCTGTTGGCATGGGGAATGACCAGGAACCTGCTGGCAGTGCTGCCTGCGAACATCAGGGAGAGGGAAAGGCCAACCTGAGCTGCAGTTGCACCCTTGTTCTGCTGGAGGTAGAGCAAGGGATAGACAGTACAACAGTACTCAACAGCATTAAAGAGGATGAGGTAGAGAAAAAAGAACCTGAAGTTATACTGCCTCAAGAGGGAGAAGCTCTGTAGGAATGAGCCGCTTGTGCCCTTGCTACTGAATAGTTGGGGATGCTCTTTTGCCTTGGGAATGTATGCGATGAAGAGGATGCTCATCATCAGATAGACGGTGGCCATCTGGTAGAAGCCAAGATACCAACGATCACCCTTGATGAGGGAGATGTAGAACCCGGCTGCGATGCTTGCAACACTCCAGATAAGATGCATGAGCGGGATGTTGGTCTTTTTGCGTTCAGGGTCGGAAAGAACCATGACGCTAAAACTGTTTGTCCCGTAAAAGTATCCGAGCCATGCCTGTACTAGGAAAAACAGGGTAAAGGAGAGTGCATTGCGCGAGAGGCCCATACCCAAAAGCCCGGCTGCCGACCCTAGGATTCCTACAATCATCAGAAGATAGGGACCCATGCGCTTGACCAGGAGCGGAAGCAACATGAATGAGAGCAAGGTCCCTACCTGGCTCAGACTCATCAGGGCACTCATCTGGCCCAGGCTCAACGAGCAGGCCTTCTGGATTTCAGCACTGAGCCCACCAAAGAGGTTCGAGCCAACTGCAGTCACCAGTATCATGGCGAATAATACCGTTCGGATGTGCATATGAATTGTACACTAGCATATTTGGGAAGTCAGAGTCAGTATCTGGGTGCACTTTCATAACAACAACAATCGTGATATCCTTACCCATATATTATTACCTGTACAGTCAAGGAGCAGAACCATGACATTTGCTGAAAAAATGAAGGCCCAAGCTATTGAGGCCAACAAGAATCTCGTACTTGCAGAGGGCACAGAGAGCCGCACCATTCAAGCCGCCCGCAAGATCATTGACCAGAAGATTGCCGCCTCAGTGACCCTAGTAGGAAACGTGGATGCCATCAGGAAGGCTGCAGAGGCAGTGAATACTTCATTGGATGGCATCATCCTTGAAGATCCCCAGACCAATGCAGACAGGAAGAGCTTTGGAAGAGCCTACTACGAGTTGCGTAAGCATAAGGGCATGACCGAAGAGCAGGCCTTTGAGGAGATTGCAGAACCTTTGCGCTGGGCAGCCATGATGGTCCGCCTGGGCAAGGCCGATGCTATGGTAGCCGGAGCTGAGAACACCACCGGCAATGTGCTCGTTGCTGCTTTCAACATCATCAAGACCAAGCCTGGCATCAAGTTCGCATCTTCCTGCTTCGTCATGGCAACCGACAAGACCGACCTGGGTTCAAACGGCTCCTTCATCTTCGCCGACTGCGCCACTATTCCCAACCCCACATCTGAACAGCTCGCTGAGATTGCAGAGGCTTCTGCCATTTCCTGCAAGACCTTCCTGCAGGCAGAGCCCAAGGTAGCCATGCTCTCCTACTCCACCAAAGGCTCTGCCAAGGGTGAGCTGGTAGACAAGGTTGTCAAGGCGACAGAGCTTATCAAGGCAAAGCTTCCCGACCTTGCAGTCGATGGGGAGCTACAACTCGATGCCGCGATCATCGGCAGTGTTGCTGCAAGCAAGGCTCCCGATTCTCAGGTTGCAGGAAAAGCCAACACCCTGATCTTCCCTGATTTGCAGGCAGGCAATATCGGATACAAGCTGGTTCAGAGACTTGCCGGGGCTGAGGCCTATGGACCTATCCTCCAGGGCTTTGCCAAACCAATCAGCGACCTCTCCCGAGGCTGTTCGATCGAAGACATTGTCATCACAAGCTCGATCACCCTCGCCCAAGCTGCATCTGTCTGATAGGCATAGGTAAGTGCATATGGATGGGGCCCGCAAGGGCCCTTTCCTCCGTATGATTGTCTCTCACCCTTTTTCTTGCTACTATGCCCTCATTCTCAAGGAGCACTCCAGCCATGGCCATTCCCAAAAAAGAGCTCGACCTCTTCGATCCCACCCTTACACCGGGGACCATCATCTGGGCCTTGGCCTGGCCTACCATAGTAGAGCAGATTCTCCAGGTAACCGTGACCTTTGCAGACTCTGCAATGGTAGGGGCCTTGGGGGAACAGGCAACAGCTGCCATCGCAGTAACCAGCTCGACCATCTGGCTGGTGAACGGGTGGATGAACGCCCTTGCCCTGGGCTTCGGTGTCCTGATGGCAAGGTCCCTTGGTGCCCAGAAGGATGACCGCGCCAAGCTGGTAGTCCGCCAAGCCTTGCTTACCGCAGTGAGTTTCGCCCTGTTTCTCACCCTGCTCTTCATCCAGATAGCACGCTTTCTGCCCACCTGGATCGGAGCAGAGGATGCCGTGCGTCCCCTTTCCCAGCAGTACCTCACCATCATAGCAATTGGATACATACCCAACCTTCTGATGATCACCATCAGCACACTGTTACGCCTGAGCGGGGATACCAGGCGTCCTCTCTATCTCAACGCATTCAACAATGCGGCAAACATCCTGTTCAACCTCTTCTTCATCTTCCCCACCATACGCATAGGATCGCTTGCCCTTCCTGGCCTGGGCCTTGGAGTCAGGGGAGCTGCGATGGCCACGACCCTTGCTTGCACCCTGACAGCAATCCTTCTTGTACTCGTCCTTTTCAGGGGAGAGCACAAGATAGGGATAACATTCAGGGCACGCTGGGCCTTTGATGGAACAATACAGAAACAGGCACTGAGGCTTGGCATCCCCATCGCACTGGAGAGGTCAACCCTCTCCTTCGGGCAAATTGTGCTGACTAAGATGGTTGGAACTTTGGGAACCACTGCCCTAGCCGCCCACTTCTTGGCCATCAGTGCAGAGTCGATCACCTACCTGCCTGCCTCAGGCTTCTCCACAGCAGCAACCACCTTGGTGGCACAATCACTGGGCAGGGAGGACAAGGTACTTGCCAAACGCTATGCCAACCTTTGCGTACTCTGGGGAACACTGATGATGAGTTTCATGGGCATTGTACTGTTTTTATCGGCCCCACTTCTGATGATGTTTTTCACCAGGGTAGGACCTGTCATAGTCCTGGGAACGAGGATACTGAGGATAGTTGCTTTCGTACAACCTGCTTTCGGTCTCTCCATCCTCATCTTTGGAGTGATGAGGGGAAGCGGAGACACAAAGGGCCCGTTTTTGATATCGCTAGCAGGAATGTGGCTGTTGCGCCTGCCATTGGCTTTCCTCTTGCTCAGCGTGACACGTTTTGGCCTTGTAGGTGTCTGGCTCGCCATGATGAGCGATCTGTTTCTCCGAGGCGCGATCTGTCTCTACAGGTATCGGAAGGAGAGTTGGATCAACAGCTGGAAACAGCTTCACTGATGGCGATGAACTGACTCCAGTCAAGCTGTTCGGCACGCCTTGAGGCATCGACACCACTCTTTTTTAGAATGAGGGCAACCCCATCCTTACCATAACGGGCTCCAGTCTTCCCACCCAGCAGATTGTTCTTTATCGTCTTTCGCTTCTGGGAAAAGAGGTCCCGCACCACTTCCAGGAATACATCCCTAAGGGATGGGTCAACCAGAGGGGCATCTCGCTTGGTCATCGTGATGACACTGCTTCCCACATTGGGCTCTGGGTAGAAGCTACTGCCACTGATGGTAAAAACCCTCTTGACCTCATAGTCCATCTGGGCAAGCAAGCTGAAGGATGACCAGTTCTTCTCCCCTGGCTTGGAGCTGAGGCGCAAGGCAACCTCTGTCTGCAGGGTATAGACCATCCTTGGGGGAAGGCACCCCGATTCCAGCAACTTTGCAATGACCACGGAGCCCACATTGTAGGGAAGATTTCCGCAAATCCTGTCAGGGGTCCCTTCCGCATTCCAGAGTTTCTCCCAGGTCTTCAGGACATCTCCTTCGATCAGACGAAAATTCTCATCATCCCCAAAGGCCTGTTCGGTAAGAATACGGCAGAACCCATGGTCTATCTCAAAGGCAGTGACAGAGCATCCGACTTCCACTATATGGGCAGTCAGCGATCCGATGCCAGGTCCCACCTCCCAGACCGTCATAGAGGGGTCCAGGGCGAGTTCCTTGACGATATTTTCACGAACATGGCGGCTGAGGAGAAAATTCTGCCCAAACTTCTTGCTCAAGGCGAGAGCCTCCTTATCGAGCAGGGTCTTTATTGCCTTCGGTGAATCGTATGCGAATTTCCAACTCATAGGAGTTTCTCCTTCTTTTTTGCAAAGCCAGTTCAGCATAGCCAATAGATGCAAGGAGCGTCAACACAACCAAGAGATAGAGGACAAGCCCTACGGCGTCGAGACGCCATCCAAACAGGTCACTGCCAAGGGAGAAGATTGCATTGAGCAGGTGATAAAGAGCCGTTATGAAAAAGACAAACCCTTGGCCAAATACGAAGGCCAACAGCGAACTACCCATCAGGGCAAACATCACCCCCGATGCCAAAGGTGCAATGAAAAGTCCCCCTATCTGCCAGGTCCCCCAGACAGTGATAGTCGGGATTGCCGTAAAGAGGATCGCATACAATGAAGCGAAGAAGGGCTCCACCCACTTTGGTCGATAGAAGGAGAACAGCCTATTGCACAAGAGCCCTCCATAGGCAGCATAGCTGAACAGGCTGCCCATGCTGGACAAGGCTGAGGGGAACAGCGCTATCTGCAGGCATGCAGTGGCAAGGTACGAGTAGTATGGACCCATCCTCCCCTTGAGAAACAGCGAGATGATCGCCATGCCCATCGAGCGTACCAAGGAGGGCTTGGGACCCACCAACAGCACATACAGGAGCGCTATCAGCACAGAGACTCTCCTACCTCGCCTCTTTCCCAACAAGGGTATCAGGATAGAGGAGAGGATCATGATAAAAAACTGCAGGTGCATCCCCGAGAGGGCAAGCAGATGGGCACAGCCACTACTCAGGCTGAGAGCCTTCAGGGGAAAGGCAGCATCACAGCTTCTTCCCAGCAGCAGCATCAGAGCTAGGGCTCGGCTCGCCTCATCATCGATGATGAGGGTGAGGCGTCGCTCTATCAGGCAGAGCATCGTGCGCCTGAAGACCCGTATCCTCGAAATAGAGAGCACCTGTAGGGAATCGGCAAAGAACAGCACCTTGTCGGAGGCCAGAACCCCTTCCAACGTTACCCTGCTCCCACTTACCAGAACCTCATCCACCTCCACCAGGGCGGACACTATACCTTGGGCACTTCCTATCGCACCATCCTGAGTCCCGCAACACTCAAGGCGCAACCTCACCACCTGCTTTCCGCTGTCTGAAAGCAAGGAGTCCTCGGTGAGTACTCCCCCAATCTGTGTTATACGCTCAGCCTTGAATGCCATCTCCACATGGTTGTTCGCCATTGCCCATCCAAAGAGGACATAACAGAAAAAGCACAGAAAACTGATTTGGATAATGCTCAAGGTGTAGTTGGGTTTGCTAGGGTGAATCGAGCAGCAGAGAATAGAACTGCACAGGAACAGCAGAGCTGCCACTGTAAGGGGATAGGCAAGCAGAAAGCTCTCAGTTGCAGCGAGAAAGAACAACAGGGGCACACCCAGGACGATGCCCAGGCGGACCCAAAAACTACCACGCATACACCCTAAGGCTTATGCGTGGCCTGTTTGCTTCAGCTCACCTGTTCGGAAAGGATGACGGTGAGGGTCAGCAGGGGAAGATCGAGCTTCTGTTGCATACTGAGATGGAACAGACGCTGGGAAAGCCTCAAATTCGGCTTCTTGCTCTCCCTGACAGAGCGGACCCGGCGGTACATGCGATAGAGGCCTTTCTCCCGCACCTTCAGGTACATGAGCAAGAGAGAGAGAAACTCCTCTGCCCAAGGGCCCTTCTGCTCCTCATTGAGCAACTCAAAGCCCTTATCTTCAATCAGGCAGAGATTGTCACTCACATCCTGCATGTCCAGAGATGCAAGGTCCTGGAGAAAGGACTCCAGGGCGAAGATGGCTTCCTCTTGTTGGTAGTCAGGGCTCCCTGCCTTCGCCTTGAGCTCGTACCGCCTTTGCAGGGCACGCGATGAGCGGGTATCACGCTTGGAAAGAATGACCCAGCACGCAATGCTAAGACCAGATGAGATGAGAATCTCATCAACCATGGGTATGGGGTCGCGAACGGCAAGGGACATGAAGAAATAGGTTATCACGAAAACCACAGCACACATAAGGAGCCGGGGTACATACTGCTTGTCCTGAATCCAACGGTCCACAGAAAAATCAATTGCCCTGTACAGTGCGTAGGAGGCCTCATCCTTCTGCCCCTTGGTAAGCATACCGCTACTCTTGAGCATCACAGGAGTCTCAGAGTCCAGTTCTGCGACATTATCAGTCTTCAGATAGGGGCTGAGGTAGAGGTTCGATCCAACTTTTCTGAGCAGAGCATAACAGGTTATCATCTATAAGGCCGCCTTGAATATTTCAACGAGACTGGGAAGGTTTGCTTCCAATGCCTCCCTGTCCCCTTGTTCAGCTTTGACAAAGAGGTAGTACTTGATCTTTGGCTCAGTCCCACTGGGACGAACCACCAGCTTCTCTCCTGAGGTAAAATACATGACCAGGACATCTGAGGGAGGAAAGCCTGTATCCTTCCCTGAAAGGAGGTCCTTGGTTGAGAGAATGGTCTTGCTTCCCAGATTATCACCATCCTTGAGTCCCCTCAAGCTGGTCATGATCTGCTCCATCTTCTTCTTTCCGGCAGATCCCTCATAGTCACGGGCAAATACCACCTCGGTACTGTATCCGTACTCATCATAGATGGCATCGAGGCGCTGTTGCAAGGTAAGGCCTTGATTGGCGTAGTAGCACATCATCTCAACGGCAATCAGGGCAGAACTCACCGCATCCTTGTCCCTGACAGAAGCAACGGTAAGGTAGCCATAGCTCTCTTCGCATCCAAAAAGGAAATACTCATCTTCGCTTGTCTCCAGGGAAGCTATCTCCTCGGCAATGTACTTGAAGCCGGTAAGCACATCCTTACACCTGCCCCCATGGCTCTCTGCTATCTGCTTGACCAGATCGGTAGTAACCAGACTTTTTACACAAACAGGCCTCTTCTCCTGTTGTGAGGATCCGATCAGGTAGTCACACAACAGAACTGCAATCTGGTTCCCACTCAACAGCTGGTAGGAGTCCTTCTCCGGTGTAAGGGGAATAGCTATGCCCAGGCGATCCGCATCGGGGTCTGTGCCCAAAACGATGTCGGCTTTGCTCTCCTTGGCGAGATCGAGGACCATCTTCATCGCTTCTGCACTCTCTGGGTTGGGCAGGCTCACTGTGGGGAAAGCTCCATCGGGCTTCTCCTGCTCTTTTACCACAACACAGGTGATGCCCACCTCCTTGAGCAGGTGGCGTATCGGAACGTTACCCGCCCCATGCAGAGGAGTGTAGGCCACGGTGATGGGACTACCATATACAAGAGAGGGCCTCTTCAGGGAGGCGAGCACCATTGCATAGTAGGCTTGGTCGACTTTTTCAGGGACAGGAACCAGCAGACCTTTGGACCTGGCACTCTGTTCGCTGATGCTTTGGATATCTTCTGCCTTCACTGAGTTGGCACGCTCTGCAATACTGAAGTCATGGGGAGGGGTCACCTGCCCACCGGATCTCCAGTAGACCTTGTACCCGTTGTATTTGGAGGGGTTGTGGCTAGCGGTGACGACAATACCGGCAGTGGTATTGAGATACCTGACCGCAAAGCTCAGCATCGGCACCGGATGCAGCGTATTGTACAGGAATACGGAGACACCGTTGGCAGCGAGGACAAGCGAGGCCTCCATGGCAAACTTCTCACTGAAGTGACGGCTATCATAGGCGATGGCAACAGAAGGATTGCTGGACTCCTCGTTGAGGTAGTCGCTCAAGCCTTGGGTAACCTTACGCACGATAAAGGAGTTCATCCGGTTTGTACCGCCACCTAGGATTCCCCTCAGGCCGGCAGTACCAAAGGAGAGACTGGTATAGAAGCGGTCGTACAGGTCCTCCCAGTTCTCATTGGCCAGGGAGAGTTCCACCTCCTCGCGGAACACACTCTCCTGTTCGCTTCGGATATACGCTTCAGCCTTATTTCTCAGATCTTTCTCATTGTAGGTCATTGATAGCCTCCTGCAGCTCCCCTACCGAATCCACCAGATTTGATGCATCCAGTCGAGCTAGGTCCTCTCTCCTTCTGAATCCCCACGAAACCAGAATATGTTTGCAACCAGCATTCACTGCTGTCTGATAGTCAACTTCAGAATCACCCACATAGAGCAAATTTTCAATCTTTAGACCTTCCTTCCTTGCAAAATGCTCAAGACCCGCCCTATCGGGTTTCCTGGGAAAATCAGAGCGCATTCCCCGAATCCAGGCAAAGCGGATATGGGGAAACAAGGTGTGGACAACCTCGCGCGTCAGCCCGTCCTCCTTGTTGGAGAACACCCCCAGCAGGATATCCTGACGATCCAACGCTTCCAGCATGGGCAGGATTCCCTCATACGGGCGGCTTTTCACACAGTGGTTCTTACGATAGTACTCCATCATAGTAGCATACATCCGATCGATATGATCGGGTGAGAACTCCTTGTCCCAGAGTTCCACAGCTCCTATCAGGGCATTTCGCAATCCTCTGCCTACAACCCGCTTGGTCATCTCACTATCAAGAGGAGGCAAATCCTCAAGACCAAGGGCCATATTCAGGGCATCACGTATATCTTCTATTGTATCAACAAGCGTTCCATCAAGGTCAAATAGAACAGCTTGTACACTTTTTTTCTGCATAGTGCCATTATCGGGCATCCGAGAGGTGCAAGTCAACAAACGTTTTGACAAAACCTCTCTGTTTTGCTACTGTTAATCAATGCAAACAATTACAATTAAGGATGGCAAGGAAAAACAACTCTTACGCCACCACCCATGGGTGTTCTCAGGAGCAATCGACTCAATAACCAATAGCGAAGAGGTAGGGATTGCAAAGACAGTGACACAAGACGGCACCTTCATAGCCTGGGGTTGGTACGATCCCAAAAGTCATATTCCCCTCAGACTCCTCAGCTGGAATGAAGCTGAAAAAGTCGATGACAGGTGGTGGGCCAAGACCATTACAGAGAGTGTGCTCAGACGAAGTCCTTTCTTCAGGGACAAGAAAGCCCCCACGACCACCTTCCGTATCATCTTCGGAGAAGCCGACATGCTTCCCGGACTTGTTGCAGATGTCTATGGGACCCTTATCCGCATTGATATCAGTGCTAGGGTTGCATGGGACCATAGGGACCTCATCATTTCCACACTGGAAAGGCTTTTGCAGCCTGCGATGATCATTCTGACCACAGATACCGCCTTCTGCTCAGCCGAGGCTCTCAGTGAGACAGTCCTGTTCTACCAGGACGGCGCATACTTCACCCCGAGCAAACGCCTCGATCCCATCAGGTTCCGCGAAGATGGACTGCTGTATGAGGTGGTCCCGGGCAAGGGCCAGAAAAGCGGATTCTTCTGCGACCAGCGGGAGAACCGCAAGGCCATTGAAGCCTACTGCAAGGATGCTGTAGTCCTTGACGGATGCTCCTATACGGGAGCCTTTACCCTGCATGCCCTGCGTAGCGGAGCGGCTTGGGTAGACCTCATCGACAGCAGCTCTACCGCCCTCAAGCAGAGCCTTGCCCATGTGCACATCAACCAGGATGCTAAGATCATCCCCAAAGATAGCCGTGAACGGGTGAACATCATCAAGGCGGATATCTTCAGGCAGATGAGAATCATCGAAAAAGAGAGGTATGATCTCATCATCCTCGACCCCCCAAAGCTTGCCCCAAGCAAGGCACATGCCGACAAGGCGGCTAAGGCCTACAAGGATCTGAACCGTCTGGCCATGGAGAAGATAAAGAATGGAGGCATCATTGCCACCTTCTCCTGCTCCGAGGCGATCTCCTCTGAAATGCTGAGGACCATCCTTGCCTGGAGTGCCCAGGATGCAGGGGTGGAGGTTCAGATATTGAGGACCTTTGGCCAGGCGGAGGACCATCCCATACGCCTCTCCTTCCCTGAGTCGGAATACCTCACCGGATACCTCATCAGGGTGATACGCTAGCTCGCTTGAGGGGTTGGATTATCATCAGGATTGGAATCATCACCCTGTCCCGAAAGCATGGCCGAGAGGAAACTCAGCTGTTCCAGCTGCTCAAGGATTGCCTTGGGTAGCAGGGCATCTTTTGCCCCACTGCTGTCCAAAGCCCGCAATGCATAGGCATAGTCCTGCATCACAGGCACGTCCGGACCAAACTCAAGGTACAGGGGCATGCTCCCCTCTGCGTTGTAACGACAACGGCGGAACACCCCATTGCCCTGTTTGTCCCCATTGGCACAGACGCCAAAGAGACGACAGATCAGAGGTCTCACAGGGTAGACACTGCAGTGGTAAGGGGAGTCTTCCCGATAGAGGGGACAGGGCCCTGTCGTTGCTTCCTTGAATTCCACCAATCTGTACATAAGGGAGGTATCCCTCTTTTCCAGCAAGAGGTAGGCAGCTACCAACCTTGCCTCCAAGGCAGTGATGTCCGGCATGAAATGCTCGCAACACGTACCACAGCCTGGACCACAGGCTATGCCATGTTCGAAACAGAAGAGCGAGGTCTCTTCTTCTATCTGTTGATACAATCTGGCAAGGGCGGCCATTCCCTCCCCTGCATATGTCCCGCTATAGGCCGTACAAAGCTCTCCAATGCTATCCATAATCTCTCCCGACAAGAAAAGATACTAGCACTGGAAAAACCGGAAAATCAATCGGTTTTCATACGTTTTGTGCGAATTTTACCCCTAGGTTTCTTCTCTTTAATCCGCTTATCCTGTACCGAACGCTGCACGATGCGCTGGTTGCGACGGTCGGAAAGCATCCACCCCCCAAAGAAGGCACTCAAACCACAGACTGTAAGTGCGCCTACCCACGCAAAGGGCTGGTGCATGTAGGGTAGTTCGATGTTCATGCCATAGAAGCTTACGATCAGGGTAGGGAACATCAGCGCAATGGAGATGATGGTCAGTCTCTTCATGATGAAGTTCATATTGTTGCCGATGACCGAGGCGAAGGCATCCATGGTACCGGTCAGGATAGTGGTATAGACATTTGCCATCTCAATGGCCTGCTTGTTGTCGGTGATGGTATCTTCCAGGAAGTCCCTCTCCTCCTCTGAGGCAAGCTTGAAATAGGATATCTTCAAGAGCTTCTCCATCAGGACCTCATTGGTAGAGAGGCTTGTGGAAAAATATACCAGGGATTTCTGGATCTGCAGCAACTGGATCAACTCATAGTTCATGATGCTTTTCTGCAGCTGCTCCTCAACGAGGGACTTCTGCCTGTTGACATACTTGAGCAGGCGGATATAGACCATGGTGGCACGCCCAAGGATGCTGATGACAAAGCCCTCCTTGGTGGCAACGGGATACTGGCGGAACCTGTTCTTCGAAAAGTCCTCCAGCACGATGCTGTCACTTTGGCAGATGGTGATGACCGTATCCTTGTACAGCACTATTCCCAAAGGGACAGCATACTGGTTTATTCCCTTGCTATCATCAGCAAGGGCGGGCAGACGGACGATAAGGGCGATATAGTCGTCCTCGCGTTCAATGCGAGCCTGCTCATCCTGGTCCATGATATCTGCCAGCAGTTCGCTGGAGATGGTGTACTGCTCTTCCAACAGTGTTATATCGTCTCGGTTGATATTACGGGCATCCACCCAGGTATAGGATGCCTCTACAGAGCTATCACCTGGATTGGTGCTCACTACATTATTTCGTATGGTTATCATAGTTCCTCCGTGGATTGGTGCGTAAGGCGTACCTCAATACCCCCTAGGAACAAGCCCAGAACAGGACCTATAACGTAGGAAAGGAGGACGCCAAGGGTAAATAACTAGGCAGAGGTGTTATACTGCCACCTTCGTCTGAAACAGACATGGGATCCTCCTCCTCGTACAAGATACGTTCCAATACTGGAACTACCTTTCCATACTACCACAACCGGCAAAAGATAATAAAGAGCCATGGGCACAAACAGTGCTCTTTTTTCAGCACTTCCCTAACCCGGACAAAAAAAATATACTCTTTTGAGGAGGCAGCGGATGTTCACAAGAGACGAAGCGCTACAATTGCTGAAAAAATACAACAAGAATGAGGCTTTGGTCCTTCACGCCTACTGCGTGGAAGAGACCATGAAAAAATTTGCCGCCCATTACGGTGAAGACGAGACCTACTGGTCGTTGGTTGGGCTGCTGCATGATGTCGATTACGGCAGCTTTCCTGAAGAGCACTGCACCAAGGCCCCTTCCCTCCTTGCGGAGATAGGAGCGGATGAGCCTTTCATCCGTTCGGTCTGCAGCCATGGATGGGGAATCTGCAGTGACATCAAGCCTGAGCATATCATGGAAAAGGTCCTCTTCACCATCGACGAACTCACGGGCCTGATCTATGCGACAGCCCTGATGAGGCCCGAGCATATGCAGGGCATGAGTGTGAAGTCAGTCAGGAAGAAGTGGTCTTCCAAAGGCTTTGCCGCAGGGGTGAACAGGGACATCATCACAGAAGGGGCCGCAATGCTGGGTATGGAGATCGCTCCCATCATCCAGATGACCATTGATGCCATGCGCGAAGCAGAAGAGAAGATCGGCCTCTAGCCGAAGGGCAAGTCACGCATCGTTCATCTGCTCGATCCTCACTATGCCTGCCTTGTTCAGGACTATGGTATAGTGGCTGTAGATATCAAGGTCTTCCTTAAGGGCCCTCTCGCGGATGACCATATGCAAATGATAGACCCGTTCACTGTTCAGCTGATCCAGCTCATCGGCGTTCGGGTCCATCCTAAAGACTATGTCCTTAGGGTCGTCCATCTCCTTGAGAAAATCATCAAGACGAATACGGGTCACCAGGGTAAAGTTGTTCTCCCTGGGAAACTTGTCACGATCTATCTTATGCTTGGTCAGAGGATGCATCACCAGGTTACGCACATAGTGCATGACATTCTCCTCAGGAAGCATATCCTTGAAAGGGTTTGTCTTGTCCTTGCGTATGTCCTTTACCCTGGAAGGGAGATCCTTGGTCTCCTCATAGTGCAGCCGTATCCGGCTCGAGCAGATCTTCGAGTTGCTCTTTGGTGACAGGAACGATGATATCTCATCAGCCATCATCTTAGGCAGGACCGCATTGAAGAAGGCGCGGAGCCACTCCTTGATCCTATCCTTAAACACATACGCTATGATGACTATCAAGGCCCATTGCATACTGTTTTTCAGGTATGTCTTCTCTGCAAAGATGGAAGCCAGGGTTGCGAAGGCCATCGCTACAGCGGCCGCTGTCCCTGCAAGTATCTGCGAAACCCTCATCGGCCAGCGTGACACCTGAGGGATCAGATAGAGGGCGGACTGGGTCCATTTCTTCAGCGCGGCCTTCCTGTACTGGACAAGTTCGGGGTTCTCCCCTCCACTGGCATAGCTTTGCAGGTTGCGGTACTCAGCCTCATCGCGGGAGAAGGAGAGCAGCAGGGCAAGAATTTCCTGGAGCTCATCGCCAAGATGGGAACAGGCCATATACAGGTCGATGGCCTGTTTCTCATTGAGCAGGCTCACAGCCTCATCAGCCCAGAGGTAGGCTACGAGAAGTCGGTTTTCCAAGGAACACTTTGCCCTGATGACCTCCAGCATGTTACGGATACCCTCCTGTATGGCAAGGGTGTTCCTGTACCAATCCTCAAGGGTTGAGTTGAGGTCGGTCTTCATGCCGAGGCGTGCCATATCCTTGCAATCCTGCAAGGAGGCCTTATTCTCATGCCTGACAGCATTGGCTACAGTCTGCAGCTCATGGATGACCGTTCGCTCGGGTACGGATGTTATATCCTTTTCCAGATTCTCGGTATACCGCTTGAGCAGGGTCAGAGGGCTTATCATATTGTCTTCATCAAGCAACTCCTCCAGCGTAAGCTCAGGTGAGGAGTACCTTCCGTGGCTCTGGAACTTATGCAACATCCTCTGCTCAGAGTAGGTATTCTTGTTCACATAGAGTTGTGGAGGAGAAAAGATATAGTAATGTATTTCCCGTTCATACTTGTGCGTCTCTGGAATAGGAAGGACTAGTTTGGTCTCCAGATGTCTGCTGGAGTGTTTTCGTAAATCTATCAAGGTGCCTTGCCTCCCGGTTGCAGTAGTATAGCACGCCTCACAAAAATCACAAGTGAGGTCAGCGGAGGTTTGCGAAAGAGTCGAAAGGATATGCCTGGGCAGCATCCAGAGAGATCTGAGCAAGTCCAGCAAGAGGGGGAAATGAGACCTCCCTCTTCTCCAGGGAGAATACTTGTTGGACCCTCCCTCCCAGCAGTGATTGCATCAGAGGGTGGGAACAGCCTGCCTCATGGAGCCTCTTGATGAGCAGGAGCAACCCACTGAAGCCGGGGATGCCACTGGCTCCCCCCTCCTTGTCCCCTAGGGTATGCGGGGCATGGTCTGTCTCAACCCAGTCGATGCGTCCTCCAAGCAGTGCTGCAAACAGCGCCTCCCGCTCCGATTCGCTACGCAGGGGGGGATTCATCTTGGCATACAGGAAATGGGAGGAGGCATCCTCACTGGTAAGGAGAAGGTGGTGGGGGGTTGCAGCACAACTGATGCGCCGCCCCCTCTTCTTCGCCTCTTCGACCAGGACCAGAGAGGAGACCGAACTGAGGTGGCAGATATGCAGATGACCTGCAAACCCCTCCTCCTCGCTATATCGGATCTGGTCGGCTACAGAAGCCACCTCGGCCTCCACAGGTCGGGCAAGCGAATGGGAGGCATAATCGGAGGGAGAATAGAGTTCAGGGAGAAGCAGGCTCTCCTTCTCACAGTGCAGGGCTACCACCCCTTCATAGCCCAAAGAGGCAAGGGTGCGGTAGACCTGTCTTTGGGTCTCCCCTTCCACAAGGCCCATGTCTCCAGTTGAGTGACCGGCAAACATCTTCAGTCCGATTACTTCAAAGGGATACTCGCGAGTCAGTGAGACGACCTCTTCTATTTGCCTTGGATCGGAGGTCACCCCTGCATAGAGGTGATAGCGCACAGGGAGGCCACAGCGCTTTGCATCTGCAATGCGCTGTTCAATGTGGGCCCTATCGGTAAGAGGGGGCGAGGTGTTTGGCATATCAAAGAGTTCATCCACCCCACAGGAGAGTGCAACACTCATGCCATGCAGGAGTGTCTCCTTCTCTGACTGTCCCCAGTCCCTGAGATGTACGTGTGCATCTATCATAGGCCCACCATCTCTGGTGCATGGCGGGCAAGAAAGTCATACTGCATGAAGGTTCCCCATCTGCAGGTCAGTCTATCACCACAGGCACACTCGCCACACATGCCTATGCCGCAGAGGGTCAGCTTCTCCATGGAGAGGTAGAGCCGGTCCTCACGGACACCCCGACCGATAAGCTTTGCAGCAGCAATTTCCATGAATTTCTCTGGTCCCACCAGATAGCACCCCTGGCCATCCTCAAGTTCGACCGTATCCAACAACGAGAGCACCCTACCCGGCTTGCCATCATCGGCTATGCAGGTAAAGGAGGAACATGCCCCCAGCCGGTCCTCAAGCAGGGCCTTGCCGACAACTGCCTCACTGGTGCCTATCAGGATGGTGATCTCAGTATCCTGGTCCTGCAACTGCTCCACCAGGGAAGGAAGGACGGCAACGCCGGTCCCTCCGGCAACCAAGAGAGCCTTCCTTGTCCTTGTATTCTCCAAAGGGGAGCCATACAGGCCCCGTAGATACAGGGTAGAACCCTCTGTAAGCTTGCAAAGCTCGGAGGAGAATGCTCCCCTGTTCTTGACGATAAAGGTCAGGGGGTCATTATGGGCTACGCTGAAAGGCTTCTCCCCGAGCAAGGGCAGCCAGAGGAAGGCAAACTCCCCCGCCTTGCAGGGAAGAGTCCCGTCAAGGGCGATGATGAAAGTATCCTTGCCATAGGCCTCCATCTTGATGACCGTGTGCTGTGTATATGCCATCTGCCTCTCGGAGATGAGAAACGAGGAGCTGCCTGTTTCCAGCACAGGTTCTTTTTCCTGCAATAGTAGGTGCGCTTCAGTTTGTACACTTGCAATATAGGCAGGCCACTGACGTTGATCGACCATGCCAAAGGCAGAGCCGATGCCAACGGCATCCGCTCCGGCGCCGATCATGGCAGCAGCCTCCTGCCCGGTGGTCACCCCTCCCATACCAATGATAGGCACAGAAGGCCCGACTGCCTTTCGTACCTCAGCGACACATCGCAGTGCATCCTCATGGACCCATCTGCCACTACAGCCACCCTTGCCAGAAAGGTTGTTCTGTAGGATTGGCTTCTGGGCTACAGGGTCGATGTGCTGGATGGGCCCGACGGTGTTGATGGCGACCAGGCCATCAGCACCTGCTTCGACCACAGCCTTCGCGATCGAGCCAATATCGTCGGTATTGGGGGTCAGCTTCACAAACAGGGGGGCCTTGCACTCCCTTGTTGCCTCCTTGATAGCCCGTACATACCCACCTGCGATAGCCATATCGCATCCAATGGATGAGCCATACCCCACTGAGGCATGAGGACAGGAGAAGTTGAGTTCCACAAGATCAGCTACCTCATCAAAGGCCTTCACCAGGATGATAAAATCCTCGATGGAATTTGCCGAGAGCGAGACATTGAGCAGGGCACGGAAGGTGTGCTCCCTACGCAACTGTTGTAGTTCAGCAAGGGCTACCTTGAGCCCAGGGTTTCTCAGTCCCACAGAGTTTCCGAAGTTACCTGCCGAAGTCTCGCAGATGATGGGTTCACGATTCCCCGGGTTGACCTCAACCTGGAAGCTCTTGGTGGTGATGATCCCCAAGGAGGGAACCTTCTGGTCAAAATACCGTATGAGAGCAGGTTTTGTGGAAGCTACCCCGCTCACAGTTGTCAGTACGACCTCTTCATCTTTTCGCCCATGGCGTCCCTGTAAGAGCTGCATCACAGTCATACGGTTGTTTCCTTGAGCAGCTTTCGCAACGAAGCTTCACACATCTCCAGCCAATCTTCCGGGGCAGGGCCCTTTTTCCAGGGATGAGTCAAAGCACTGGAGCTGTTTATCCTTGCCAACTTCACCGGATACCCAACCTCCCTCAACGCTGCCATGACAGAGGGAGCCGATCCCCCCTGGCTACCGACGCCAGGGATCAGCAAGGGAACCGAGTGCTGGGCATACAAGGATGCGATATCCTTCAGCTCATTCATGTTGGTCGCACCGACCACAGCACCTACGCAACCTCTGTCATTGTTGTATGTAATTATTTGACTTGCTACCTCCTGATACAGGGGGGAAAAAGCATCACCGCTTTGTATCATAAGGTTCTGCAGGTCCTTACCCCCTGGGTTGCTTGTCCTATTGAGTATATACACACCCTTCTCCAGCGGCGAATGGTCAATGAAGGGTTTGACGGAGTCTCGTCCCATATAGGGAGCAACGGTAACGGCATCAGAGAGCCAGGTACTGAAGGCTTCGTTCGCGTAGTTGAGACTGCTGCGTGCTATGTCCCCACGCTTGCTGTCCAGAATGATGGGGATACCGGGAAAGAAGTTCTCCACCATGTCCATGACATCGGCAAGGGCGAGGCTTCCAGAAAAATCCTCATCCCGAGGACTATCCAGAGCCTGGTAATATCCGATGTTCGGCTTGAAGGCAGAGGGGATAAGGCCGGAAAGGACCATCCGCCTGAACAGCATCTGGAAAAACTGGTTGAGGACAGTTCGTGTATCCACTCCCTGGAAAGGGAGCACTTCCAGCTGGGGATCGAGTCCCATACAGGTGATATTGCCCACTTGGGAGGCACTTGCAAGTAACTTCTCATGATAGGTCATTCTCTACTCCTACTCTATTTCTCGTTTCTGATATCTTCAGTTCCCAATTGCTTCATTATTTCTTCAGGGGAGGAAACCCATGCTTCTCACCCCAGCCAAAGGGATCTTCCCTCCACTCCGAGAGCAATGCAGCCCCACTGTCATCAACATACCCAATCTCAAGGGCTGTGCTCACCATGCTGTCATACTCGAGGATGGTATGGAAGGTGCAAACAGGATCCAGACTCCCAAAGGCATCGAGGGATGCCTGTAGGCCATAGGTGAAGATGGCAAGGGTGTATGGACATACACCTTGAGCTGAAACGATGGCCTCCACAGCCTTGATGGAAGAACCTCCTGTTGAGATGAGGTCCTCAATGAGCAGGACCTTTGCCCCTTCATAGGTGCCACTTGGGCCAAGGCCCTCGATCTGCTGGTGCAGGCCGTGGTCCTTGCCAGAGGAACGCACATAGGAGAGGGGCTTATGCAACCTGTCTGCAAGGGTGGTTGCATGGGGAATGCCCGCTGTGGCTGTCCCTGCAATGTTGTCAGGGTCAAAATCAAGGGCCTTCAGCATCTCAGAGAATGCCTCTGCAACAAGAGCCCGTGCCCTGGGCAGGGCGAGCAACTGACGGTTATCATTGTAGATGGGCATGCGAAACCCGCTTGCCCAGGTAAAGGGGTCTTCGGGTCTGAGCCTGATGGCTCCCAACTGCAACGCCTCTCTAGCTAGCAGAGGCCCAAAATGACTTGTTATTCTGTGTACATCTTTCATAGTACTCTCCAGTCTATCCTATTTGTTCCTGCTCTGCCAGATTTCCTTGAAGGAGTGCGTCTTTTCACAGTAGGCGCAGGCGAACAGGCTCTCCTTGTTGCGGGTAAAATGGGCGGGCACCCCTTCGTTCTGCAACGGGTGCGAGATACAGGCTTCGTTCGTGCAGGCAAGATCATCAAAGTTGTAGATCCTTGGCGGCATGTGAAGGCGGTATTTCTTCTCGATCTTCCCATCGGCGATGATGTTCAGGGTACAGCCGGGGGCGACAGCGGCAAGCCTCTTGAGGTTCTTACGCGTAAGATCGGGGGCATCGGGGCGGAAGATGATGCCCTTGTGAGAGTTCTCACCCTTATGCCCGGAGCTAACCCACTCTCCCCCCTTGTCCTCATCGAGGCCAAGGACACTGCTTATCAGGCGCATATGGTCGCGGATCTCAGATGGGCTGTCACCACGGCAGATATGGTCGATTACCAGCCCGTTATGGATCGGCTTGACCCCTTCACTGACCACCTTCTCCTTCGGAGGCATCTGGCTCAGGTCGACTTCAAAGATGTACTCTGCACGTTCCTTTTCAACGGCTCTCTTCTCGGGGACAAAAGCCTGTCCAATCTTTCCTCCTATGAGGGCAAGCAGGATGATCCTGACATACATGCCGTTGATGGACTGCCTCTCCCAGCCGTTGAGGGGGGTATCGTCGAGGAAGGTCGGGATGGTGGGGGTCACCTTATGGCGGGGAAGGGGGTGGTAGAACTTCGTCCCTTCCTTCAGGAGGGGGATGTAGGAGCGCTTGAAGGTGATGCTGTCCCTCAACTCCTCCTGTCGCTGCAGGATGCGGTCTCCCATCCTCTCAAGCTGGGGTCTGGTGAAGTACCACTTGTCTGCAATATCCTTTTGCCCGAGGTACTCGTCGATGGAGCTGAAGATACGTACCTCATAGCCATTTTCACGCATCTTGAGCACATAGGTCTCAGGCATGGCGAGCTCAACCGGGGCTATGAGATCAACCTTAACCCGATCAAAGAGCTTGAGGCCGGAAGCCTTGGAGTGCACAGTCCTTCCATGGTAGAGGTCCCCTACCAGGGCAAGATGGATGGAATCTGTCTTCCAGTGGTTATCTTCCATGAAGGTGAATTCATCAAGTAGTTCCTGGGTCGGATGTTCGTGCTTGCCATCCCCTGCGTTTATGAAGGCGGGCTTTCGCCAGAGCTTGTTGCGCTGTGCGTATGCCGAACATTCGTCCTCAAGCCATCGGCAGACCCCTTCAACTTTGCTTCGGATGATGAAGACAGCATTGGAATACCCACTGAGCGTATTGAAGGTATCTGCATAGCTCTCTCCCTTGTTGAAGGAGGAGCTGTCGCTGTTCAGGTCAGATACCTTCACATGGTGAAAGTTGGCGGCATTCCGAAAGGACTCCTTGGTTCTGGTGCTGTCCTCCAGGAAGACCTCATAGACACCAAAGTCCTTGTCGTCTATGCGGTAGCCCTCCATGACCGGAAGATCATTCTTCTCCATCGCCGCCTTGAGCGTACGGACCTCACCAAAGAGGTACTTTCTCTCCTCGATGGTAAGATCATCAATGACGCACAGTGACCGCCCTGCAAATACGCTTGTTGTAATGTCCATCGCTACTCCTAAAAAAAAGCCGGTCCCAATTGACCGACTTTTTCACTTCCTAATGAATGGGGAAACACTACGAGCAGAGGCTGCCTACCAGTTCTGTATCGTGTCTTCAGCATTATGCTTCCTCCCCTTGAATCGAAAAAACCTTACCAGAGTAGAAGAGCTCTGTCCAGTACCTGACGCTACTTCTTTCCCTTTGCCTCGTCATCAGATTCGATGGTCGAGAGGCTGTCCAGAACAGCAAGGGGTTTCTTCTCGACTGTTTTTTTCTCTTCTACGATACGAATCCCTTCAGTCGGGGTCTTTTTCTCAACCACAACCTCTTGGACCACCTTCGTCTCGGCAGTCGGGATGGTCTGCCCTTCCATCCTCTTCTCTTCAGGGGGATTCTGCTTGGCAGGCGTTTCCGTTGCCTTGGCTATCGCACCAGGTTCTGGTGTATGTTTCTTGCCTGGATTATACATGGAAAACCCTGACCAGGAAGCGAGACTCTTGTGGGCAGCATTAGGGCCAAAGGCAAGGATCGGTTCAAACAGCGTGGCTGTGATGCGTCCGCGCAGGGCAAGGTCCTTCTTGTACTTCCTACGGTACCAGCTGGAGTTTCTCCGTTTGCTCAACACCCGAATCTTCTTGCTGTCCCCTGCATTTCCATAGGAGGAGTAGCGATAGGAGTAGGAGCCGTAGCGTTTGCCGTAGCCATAACCGTAGCTTCCTGTAGAGCCTGGGATGACACCATTGAACACGATGCCGGTAATAGGCACCTTACCTGTCTGCAAACTGGACACCAGGTCCCCAAGGGCGCCCTTGGAGGTGACTCCTGCACGGACGGTGATGATAAGGCCATCGACCTGCTTGCTTATGGCGATCAGCTCGCTTGCAGAATCAAGGGGAGGGGCATCGATGATGATGAAGTCATACACGCTCCTCAGATACTTGATCATCTTGATATACGTCGGGTTGGAGAAGATGGCCGAAGGAACCAGAGGGGGAATCCCCGGGGGCAGGAGGTGCAGGTTGGCTACCTCCTCAAAGGGCTGGAGGATACACTCTTCCAGGGTGGCATTGCCTCCCACATAGTCAACCAGTCCGAGCTCCCTGTGCCTGAGGCGGAAAAAGCGCTCCATACTGGGAAGGCGCAGGTCCCCATCGATGACCAGGACCTTGCTGCCCATCTGGGCAAAGGAGAGGGCAACGTTGCCGATGATGGTACTCTTACCCTCTGCCATCGCGCAGCTGGTGATGGAGAACACTTTCTGCCCCTCTTTCGAGTAGAGCATATTGGCTACGAGCTTGAACCGCTCAGACTCAAAGGAGAGCGGGTCGTTATAGACAGTGAGGGTCGGATACTTGTCCTTGGGTGAAATTTTCATCAGGGGAATCCATCCAAGCATCGGGGTATCGCTTCCGGTAATCTTCTTGATTTGCGTCTCCGTACGCAGGGAAAAGTCGGTCGCTTCGGCTGCAAGGGCAAGCAGGAACCCGATGGCACAACCCAGCAGCAGGGCAACAGCCAGGATCAGCATCTTGTTGGGACTTACAGGATTACGGGGAAGAATCGCCTCATCAACAACGGTGACGTTTCCTGTCACGGCAGCCTCAACGAGTTTCACCTCCTCAAGCATGTCGCGCAGTTTCAACCCGATGGATTCATAGATCTGCACATCACGAACCAGTTCGGAGAGCTTGCGTTCAAGGACAGGAAGCTTCGAGAGCTCTTCGACAAAGACCTCACCCCGTGCTTGCAGGACATCGATGCCAACCTCTGTGGTCAGCGCCTGCACGATGGCCTGGATGCTCGCATCCTTTGCATACGTGCGCGTAAGGGTGGTCACCCTATCCAGGAGATCCTTGGTTGTCTGGGAGATCGCACTGTTCAGGACATAGGTTCGGGAGGAGCTCAAGGATGCCGAGGCAGCGGTTGCCTGGTTGGTGGAGGGAGAGACAAGCGACTCGTACATCGTAAGCTCTGTCTTCCAGGCTGTAAGTTCCTTCAGTTTTGTAGCGACAACGGGGTCCTTTCGGATATCATCAAGTGAGAGGATTCCTTTGATACCCGCTTTCTGCAAGCCGGAGTTATAGGAATCGATAAAGACAAGGGATTCATTCAGTTGCAACTTAAGGGGCTCGAGGCGAAGCGTGTAATAGGAGATCTGTTCGACGAGCAGGGAGCTCTTGTCTGTCAGCTGGATAATGTCGCTGTTCTCCCTGAAGTCACCCAGAGCATCGGAAGCATCCTGCAGATACTCATCATTGATAGGAATCTGAGACTCTATGAACTCCCTTTGTGCGGTCTTGGAGTTTTTGGCAATACCGGTGAGCAGCGTGTCATAGCTGGAAGCAAGTGCATTGGAAAAATCCCGGGCAAAGGAGCGGTTTGCATCGGTTACCGTGATACGCACGATGTTGGTATCCTTGACCGTGGAGACCACCACCCGGTCCTTCACGTTCCCCAGGACTTCCCTATTGGTGTAGGCATAGCCATCAGCATCGGAATACGAGGATAGGTCGAGGGTACTCAGGGCGTATTCAATGTTCTTCCTGCTGGTTATGAGCTCCACTTCGGTGGCGATCTTGGTGGTGTTCGTACTGCTGCCCAATAGATTTTCTATGGAGGAGGATTTCTGTATGGGGTCGACAAGCACCGACACCTGGCTTTCATATTGGGGAACGGCGTAATACAGGTATCCGATGGCAGCTGCAAGCACAACAACCAACCCTATTACGAACCATCCGAACCGTTGTCGGAAAATATGAAGCAGTTCGGAGATGGAGATCCCCTCCTCATTCATATCACCTTGATTATATCCAGCCTGGAACTCTTCTTGCTGACTCATTGCATTCTCCCCTTACAGCTTTTGCGATTCAACAATAACGCTGATCACCGTTGCTACAATCGCTAAAACAGAACTAACCAAGCCGATAACTGCCACTGTAGGGGCGATATCCTTGATAAACGTATTCTTTGCTACCTTGATGGTGGATTCAGGGGGAATCTCTCCTGAACTATCCAGTTTCTCGCCCTTAGGGCCAAAGACCTTGATGGAGGTAGGAACAGAGGCATCATCACTGAGCCCCCCTGCCAAGGCGATATAGTAGTTGATCCCCTTGTCAGGGACATATGCGAAGATTCCCGAGCGTACAACTCCCCCACTGACAGAGATGAAGCGCTGGTTGAAAGGAATGATGAAGGTGTCCCCGCTCTCCAGGGTCAACAGGCCGTTGGGGTCAGAACCATAGAGGATCTGCTGTGCCTTGAGCGGAATTCGCTTGCCCTCCCGTAGCAGGTAGGTCCCATCAAGGTCGCTGACGGTCATCAGGCGTGGAGCTATGGAACTCAGCATCTGGCGCACACTCTCCCCTGGATAGAACTGGTAGAAGATTCTCCCTGAAGAGGTTCCCATCAGGGCGGTGGAGGAGAGGCTGTCGTATGCTTCACTGGCTGCAACAGCGCCTTCTATGGTCACCGTATGCACCGAAGACTTGAGGGTGTCGATGACGACCTGGTCCATATGCTGCAAGGGTATGGATTTGCCACCAAAAAGGTCTGCATAGGTAACTTCCCAAGCACCACTGTCCTTGCTGAAGCGTTGGATCCTGATCTTCTGCACATCGGCATTGTTCAGGACGCCTCCTCCATAGGAAGAGACCAGATCCTTGAGGGTTTGCCCTTCCTGCAGCTGGTAGGTTCCCGGTGCATAGACATTTCCGGCAAGCACCACAAGCTTCTCAGCTCGGGCGATGGTGATGACGTCTCCGCTACGGAGCAGGGGATCCTGGTCAAGCACACCCTTGCGCAAGGCGAGGTAGAGGTCATAGGTTTCCGAGCTGCCGTCGGAATGGGTTATGAGGATATTTCGTGTGGATGCATAGGCGGTGGCACTGCCAACCACTGAGGAGAGCCTGGAAAGGCCCCAGACAGGGACTACGCGTGTTCCACCCACCTCCCCAATGACGGAGACACTGAAGGATCCTGTGCCTGTGAGGATGAGTTGGGGGTTTGAGTAGCTGTGGTAGGTCTGTACCATGGAGAGGATCTCTTTCTTCATCTCGATGAAGGAGTGCCCCTTACAATTTACCGTTCCCAGGCCAGGGACAGTGACAGTGCTCTTTTCATCTGCCTGCAACTCTACGGTGACAGTCTGCAATCCGTCGAGATAGACAAGGCGGAACCTGTCTCCGGGGGTTACAGGGTAGGAGCCGTTGCTGATGGCCCTCAGTACCCTGGTTTCAGGGTTCTCCTCCACCTGTTCCATAGGAAGGCCAAGCTGTTGTGCATAGGACTGCAGGGCAAGGGATTTTTCCTCTGAGGAAGGGGTCTGTGAATCTGGGCCGAACAAGGGGGAACGTACAACGAGGCCTGAACCAACAGAGGCGAACAGGAGGGTCGAAAAGAGCAGAACAAACAAAATCATCAAACACTTCTTTGCTGTTGTATTCATACCTAATTGTGATCCTTTCATGAGTATTTCAGTATTCTCCAGGAAATGCACTATATCATATAGTGCTTCTATCCTACCACTAGCCTAAAAGTATAGGCAAGCGCTAAATGATATAAGATATCTCAAGAGATGTCATTAGAGGATGGCATACCCTATTTTTCATCGAAAATAAGGAGTTTTTTTACCATATTGCTCTCAATACAACAGATAAAAGGCGAAATACAACATATATTTGATCCTTTTCCCTACAATCCTACCAATTGGTGATTTTTTTTTCAAATTTTGTTGAATATTATGGGAAAGAGCATATTGCTTGTTGCATTATTATCAAAATCGCACAACACAACCAATTTTCTGCGGAATACCTTCTTAAATGTTTGCAAATATTACTTTGACAGCACCTAAAACGTCCCGTATAATTTGAGTTGTTCTAGTTCTTAGGGTATTATCGCCCCATCACACAATCTTTAAGGAGAGAGAGTCATGAAAAAAGGTATCGTTCTCTTGTTGACCGTTCTGATGGTTTCCACCTTTGCATTCGCACAGGGAGCAAAGGAAGCCACCCCGGCAAAGACCGAAGGCCCAATGAAAGTTGGAGTCATTTACATCAGTCCTCCTGGAGACATGGGCTACTCCTACATGCACGATCAGGGCACCATTGCCGTAGAGAAGCATTTTGGGGACAAGGTCAAGGTCTACCGACTCGAAGACATTGCAGAAAACGAAAACAGTGAAAGAGCTATGGAGAACCTCATTGACGAGGGGTGTAAGATCATCTTCGCAAACTCCTACAACTACCAGCAGTACATGCTCAACGTTGCGCAGAACAATCCTGATGTCTATTTCGAACACTGCTCAGGCTATCTGCTCAACGACAACATGTCCAACTACTTCGGAAGAATGTATCAGATGCGCTATCTCTCAGGTATGATCGCTGCCAAGATGTCCCCTACCGGCAAACTCGGGTATGTGGGCGCTTTCAACACTCCTGAGGTCGTACGTGGCATCAACGGGTTTGCCCGTGGTGCAAAGGCCATCAACCCCAAGGCTACCATCACTGTAGTATGGACCAATTCCTGGTATGATCCCTCCTTGGAGCGCCAGGCTGCTGTCTCACTGCTTGACCAGGGTTGTGATGTAATTGCACAGCACCAGGATACCACCGAACCCGCCAAGGCAGCCATTGAGCGTGGCAAGTATGCCATCGGGTACAATGCTGACTTCAGAAGCATGATCGGCGATGACAGGATCCTCGTTTCCACCATGTGGAACTGGGGCAACTACATGATTCCTGCGGTCCAGAGTGCAATAGATGGAACATGGAAGAGCCAGAGCTACTGGGGTGGACTTGAGGATGATATGATTCACCTCTCCCCCATCTCCCCATTGGTTCCCGCAGAGTTCCAGAAAGAGGTCATGGCCAAGCAGACTGAAATCCATGACAAGAAATGGGATGTATTCTGGGGCGAGATCAAGGACAATACAGGAAAAGTTCGCCAGAAAGCTGGTGAGAAGATGTCTGATGAAGCTATGCTGACCATGGATTGGTTCGTAGAGGGCGTCATCGGTAAGGTAAAGTAACAGAGATCACACTCTAGCAAATAGGGGCGGGCAAATGCCCGCCTCTACTTCTTTCAGGAATGTCCTCGCCTGAGGACAACCACACAACTGGATACAACATGCAAGAAAATAACTCCTCCGATACGCCTGTTGTGCGTATGGTAGGCATTACCAAACGTTTCCCTGGTGTACTGGCCAACGACAATGTCAACCTTACGTTACACCGAGGAGAGGTCCTTGCCCTTTTGGGCGAAAATGGTGCCGGGAAAAGCACCCTGATGAATATGCTGGTCGGCCTCTACAGGCCGGATGCAGGTGACATTTACGTACATGGGAAACTTGCAGAGATCAACTCACCCCAGGACTCTATGGCCTTGGGCATAGGTATGATACACCAGGAGTTCATGCTTGTGGGAAACATGTCCGTGGCAGAGAACATCATACTCGGCATGAAGGGGCTTGCCCTGGTCCCTCCCCTAGCTGAAATCAAGAAGAATATCACGGACCTGAGCAAGCGCTACGGCTTGCAGGTCTACCCTGATAAGATAGTCCATGACCTTTCGGTAGGAGAGCAGCAACGGGTAGAAATTCTGAAGCTACTCTACAGGGGTGCGGAGATCCTCATCCTCGACGAACCTACAGCAGTGCTGACTCCAGGGGAAGCGAGGGATCTGAATGAGATCCTGAAGAAGATGCTCGCTGAGGGAAAGAGTGCCATCTTCATCACCCACAAGATGGATGAGGTCATGGAGTTCTCCCACACGGTTCAGGTACTCAGACGCGGCAAAAGCGTCAATGTATGCCCCACTTCCTCCATCAAGAGAATCCAGGACCTGGCCAACATGATGGTAGGCAGGGATATCCTCTTCTCCCTTGACCGCGGACCCTATGAACCCAAGGAGGTGATGCTTGAGGCAAGGAACCTGGTCATGCATAGTGTGACAGGGGGCAAGCGTGTCCTCGATGACGTATCCTTCACCTTGCGAGGGGGAGAGATCCTCGGCATCGCAGGGGTCGCAGGAAATGGCCAGCAATACCTGACTGAAGCCTTGACTGGTCTGATGATGGTAAACAGCGGGCAAGTGTTCATCAAGGGCAAGGATTATACCAACAAGTCGCCCTTGCAGATCATCAACAGTGGGGTCAGCCATATCCCTGCTGACCGGGGCAGGATGGGGGTTGTCGGAGACATGAGTGTCGGGGACAACCTCTCCATGAAGAAATACCGCACCAAGGAGCTGAGCGACCACTCGATCATCAAGCGTAGTTGGGTACGCCTCTTTGCAGACAGGCTCATTGAAACCTTCACCATCAAGACTCCGTCCCAGGATACTTCGGTAAAGTTCCTCAGCGGGGGCAATATCCAGAAGACCATCCTTGCCCGTGAAATAGACTCCTGTGGCGGTATCCTCATAGCAGTATACCCTTCCAGGGGACTGGATGTAGGGGCTACCGAAGCGGTAAGGCAGAATATTATCAAGCAGAGGGACATGGGCAATGCGGTCTTCCTGGTTTCGGAAGAGTTAGAAGAGCTGTTGATGGTCGCAGACAGGATTGCGGTCATGTTTGAGGGGAGAATCATGGATATTATGGATGTGAAGGATGCCAAGACCGAAGAGCTTGGCATGTTGATGGCTGGAGTCGAAAGGAGGGACATATGAGATTCGCCCTCGAGAAGCGGGATAGCAAATCCCGGAAGATGACCATCCTGGTCCCCGTCCTATCGTTACTTATTTCCTTTTTGCTTGGGGCAATTGTCCTGGGCCTCAACAATGCCAATCCGATCCAGACCTATGTCGCCATGGCCAAGGGGGCTTTCGGTAGCCAGTCAAAGATCCAGTTCACCCTGGTAAAGGCGATACCGTTGCTGCTCTGCGGCCTAGCAGTAGGCATCGCATTCAGGCTGAAGTTCTGGAACATCGGAGCTGAAGGCCAGTATGTCAGTGGGGCCATCGGCATCACCTGGGTAATACAATTCTGGACCTTCCTTCCCAATTGGATGGTCTTGCCTGTAGGAATGGTGGTAGGGGTCATTTTCGGAGCAATCTGGGGGGGTATTCCCGGAGTCCTGAAGGCCCAGTGGAGTGTAGATGAGACACTGGCTACCCTGATGCTCAACTATATCATCATAGGGTATGCTGAGTATCTCTACATCAATGCATGGAAAGCGCCCAGGGGAAATATGGGAACCATACGGTACCCTGAGTATGCCTGGCTCCCCAGAATCTGGGGGCGTGTCCACTCTGGTATTTTCTTCGCCCTGATCCTGGTAGTCATCCTCTGGTTTGTCCTCTACAAGACTCGATGGGGCTTCGAACTGAACATGATCGGCAAGAACCAGAGGGCCGCACGATGCCAAGGGGTCTCCATCAAGAAGAATATCATTGTAGCTATGCTCATCTCCGGAGGCATCGCGGGTCTTGCAGGAGTCATTGACTCAGCAGCTGTCACCCACCAGCTCACCAAGGGTGTTGATGCAGGCTACGGCTTTACAGGTATCATCATCGCCTGGATGAGCGCTCTCAACCCGATAGCCTCCATCTTCATAGCCTTGCTCATGGCAGCCTTGGAGACCGGATCAGATGCCCTTCAGATCACACTCAAGCTACCGGCAGCGATGGGAGAGGTGTTGCAGGGTCTTATCCTCATCCCTCTGTTGGCCGGTACCGTATTCACCGAATACAAGCTGCGCATCTTAGGCAAACATAAGGAGATCTCCGAATGAACTGGATAGATTTTACAACCAAACTGCTTGCAGCGACCCTTGCGATGGGAACCTCCCTCACCTATGCAACCCTTGGGGAGGTGTATACCGAGAAGACAGGGATCCTGAACCTGGGAATGGAAGGCATCATGCTCATGGGAGCACTTTCAGGCTTCGCAACCGCCTTCTCCACGGGAAACCTCTACTTGGCTATTTTGGTGGCGATGCTTGTCGGTGGCATGTTCTCCCTGATACACGCATTCTTATGCATCAGCATGAGGGCAAACCAGGTAGTCTCGGGTCTTGCCATCACCATGCTGGGAACCGGTATGGCAAACTTCCTCGGACAGCGTCTTGGTCCTGCTTCCAACAAGTTCAACCTCTGCGGTATGAACCTCGCTACAAAGTTCGACAACATAGCAATCCCAGGCTTGAGCAAGATTCCCATCCTGGGTGCCTTGTTTGATGTGAGTGTGCTCACCTATGCCCTCTACCTGATCATCCCCTTTGCCTGGTTCTTCATGTACAAGACCAAGCATGGCATGGTGGTCCGCTCTGTAGGGGAAAACCCCAGGACAGCTGCTGCTATGGGTATCTCGGTTTCAAAGATACGCTATATCTACACGGTCATCGGTGGCATGTTCGCAGGTCTTGGCGGGGCATGTCTCTCACTGAGCTTCACCCCAAGCTGGAATGACGGGATGACCGGTGGAAAGGGTTGGATCGTCATCGCCTTGGTTATCTTCTCTGCCTGGAATCCAGGAAGGGTGGTCATAGGGACCCTGATATTCGGCGGAATCACAAGCTTGCAGTTCAGCCTGCAGGCTGCAGGGTTTGAGATGGTCATCCCGACCCAATTCCTCGCCTTCTCCCCCTACCTGATAACCCTGGTGGTGCTTACCGCCATGACCATCATCAACCAGAAGAAGAAAGGTTCCTTTGCTTCACCTTCGGCTTTGGGTACCTCGTTTGCCATTGATGACAAATAACAGCTACTTGCTTTGGTGTGAACGGGACCTGAGGGTCCCGTTTTTCATCCTTGCCTGCATTGCAAGAACTGGATAGGATAGAGAGATGAAAAAAACCAATGCAATGAGAATCCTGGAGAGCCTGCAAGTTGCATTTGAAGTGATCGGTTATGATTGGGATGAGGAGCATCTCGATGCTGTGCATGCCAGCCATAGCTCAGGGCTTCCCAGCGAGCAGGTATTCAAGACCATTGTGATGCAGAACAGTGACAATGAGGTCTTTGTATTCTGCCTTCCCGCTGAGTTCTCCATCAGCTTGAAGAAGGCACGTGCCCTGACAGGTAGCAAGGATATCGATCTCATCAGGATGGAGAGTCTGCAAAGCCTCACCGGATATGTACGGGGAGGCTGTTCACCGTTGGGTATGAGAAGACACTACCCCACCTATGTGGAGGAGCTTGCCCTGTTACAGGATCATATCTATGTCAGTGCTGGCTTGAGGGGATATCAGCTGAAGATTCAGCCTGAAGACCTTGTGAGGGCTGCACAAGCGAGCTTTGCAGACTTCACCTAGGTGTGCTTGTTCTGACTGGTGAAGTACCGCCGGAGCCTACGGCTTGCAGAGACACCGACAAGCAGGATCATCAGTACCAGAGCAGCAGAGAAGAGGCTCAGTGACCAGTTCAGCTTCCATATGCCTTGCCTGTAGTGGCTCATGAAGATGTCCAGGGCGGTAAAGGTCAGGAACAATACGATCAGATTGAAGAATACGAGGTCAGCCAGAGGAAGGCGTGTCTTGTTGCGTGTCAGGAACAGGAGGAAGAAGAGACCCACTCCCAAAAAAAGCACACAGGCAGTAGGCAAGGCAACAGGGACAAACCATGTCAGAGCCCCTGTAACAACACAGTTTATCATGGCGACATACCCAACTAGAGAGGCCATGAGAAGGGTAGCTGTCCACCCAAGATGAGCCTTGGCCTTTTTCGTGGTGGTGAATACCGCAAATACCCAGATCAGGGCCAGGGCACCCACTGCAATGAGCGACCAGCGAATACGGCTGTTTGCAGCATCAAGGCCCAGCAGGTAGAGTGATACCAGCACAATATGTGTGGTTGCCTGGGCAAAATAGGTATGCTTTGCAACCAGAGCCATAGCTATGACCAAAGCTGCCATGGCAGTACTGAAAAGAGGGATGAAGCTGTGTTCCATGTTCCCTGAAAACCACATGGTGAGGGCTATGGTAATCTCACTGACCACCAGCAATGCGAGTATGAGCTCGATGATGCCCTTGCTTGTCTTGGTTATCCCCTCGCTCCCCTTTGGGGGCAGGGGATGGGGAAACAGTGGCTCACTGTCCCCAAAGGAGAGCCCTGGGGGAAGTATCACAGGGGTCTGGCACAGGGGACACTCGCGAGCCCTCTCTTCCAGCTTTACTCCACACTGTACGCAATATGCCATGCCTCACTCCTTGTTGTGTTGTATGCGGTTCGTCGAGACTTCAACAGGGATGCCGTCTTCCACAAGAAAGCGACAGAATACCCGCTCTAGCTCCGTATCGGTGTTGAAGAAGCTGCTGAAGTTGATGACCACCTTATCCTTGAATCCGATTACTGCTAGGGACACCTTGTTCATCTGCCCGGGGCAAAGATAAAAATCCATGCGGGAGATGGAGCTTTCAAGTTCCTTGGGTATCTTCACATACCCCAGGTTGGAGATGACAGCAGAATAGAGGTCGTCTCCAAGGGAGTTGGAAAGCAGTTTGAAAAGGGGGTTCTTTATGGCAGTGGGGGCAAAACGCATTAGGATGTGGCGTTCTCCACCCACATTTCGCTTTATCTGGCTTCGTATTGTCTTGGGGTCCTGAGAAAGGGCCATATCCAGGTGAATCTTCTTGAGTATCTCCTCAAAGGTATACTCACCGAGGGCTGGTTCAATACCGGGAACAGCAAAGAGCGTAAAGTTCCTCATGGTATCGAAATGAAAGATACTTCTCAGATTCATGGGGACCGAAAGCTTGATGGGCTTGCGTTTCTTTTGCTGACTCACCTCCTGCTTCTGGAATTCCTGAAATGCCATTACGAGGATTGAGGCGAGGTATACTGTTATGGTATAGCCTCTCTGCCTGCATCGGGAGCGCAAGACATTGGCATCGACGGAGGCGCTGATGACCTTCACCCTGTCGTCATAGGAGCCTGTCCCCTTCCTGTGATAGGCTCTTCCCGTTGAGGGGGAACCGGGAATCTTCTTATCGTAGAAGTGCTGGAAAGGGTCGCTGAACTCCTGCTCCGTGGGTTTTGCCGCAAAGTCAAGGGAGCCTTCGAAAGAGACATCAGCGATGTCAGCGATACGGCAGTATTCGCTGACTAGCATCTTCAGATAGACCAGCGCGCCTGACCCATCAGTCAGGGCATGGAAACACTCCAAGGCTATCCTGTGCTTGCTGTACAACACCTTGAGCAGGTAGCCGTTGTTGTTCTTGAAAGATATCCTTGCACTTGGGTAGGAACCTTCCTCATGTAGGACAGGGCTCTTGTGGTTTGGGGAGAGATAATACCAGAAGAACCCCTTGTGGAGGCTCACCTTGGCGTATGAACAACGTTCCAAGGTATTGTGCAGGGCCAGTTCCAGGATCTGGGGAATGATTTCCTGTTTCAAATCCATCGATACCCGATAGGTGTTCGCGTTGTATCTCGCCTCCGTAGGAGGGTAGATCAGAGCTGAGTTGTCCAAGGCTATGAAGCCTTCTGGGGCGTAGCTTTGTACTGGTATCATCCTATTGGTCGTACCGTTTCCCATGTTTGTAGAAGGGCGTTTTCACCAGACGGCAACGTTTCTTCTTTCCATGGATTTCTATTGTCAGTTCATCACCAAACGCAAGTTTTGGTTCTCGCTTGATAAGGACATAGGCACAAAATATTTGCAAGGTGGGACTTTTGGTTCCGCTGGTGACAAAACCGAAGCTCTCGTCTCCAAGAAAGACCTCACATCCTGCGCGGGGAACTGCCTTGTCGATCATCTCCACTCCCCGAAGGGTCCTGGGGATGAGCCCTTCCTTCTGTCTGGCAAGCTCTTCCTTTCCACAGAAGTCCTCTTTTTCCAGGCGCACAAAGTAGCCGAGGTTTGCTTCCAGAGGGGTGATGCTATCGCTTATCTCATGTCCATACAGGGGCAGTTTAGCCTCCAGGCGAAGCGTATCCCGGCATCCCAGCCCACAACACTCAATACCCTGCTCCTCTCCTGCTTCCAAGAGGATATTCCAAAGAAGGGAAGCATCTTCGGATGCACAGTACAGCTCAAAGCCATCTTCGCCTGTATAGCCGGTACGGCTGATAAGGCTCATGACCTCACCTACAGCACAAGGGGAGCGATAGGTAAAGGGTGGCATATCCTCACACTCAGGGACAAGCTTCTTCAGGACATCAACAGCGAGGGGGCCTTGCAGGGCAAGCAGGGCAGTCCGGTCGGAGAGATCTACGATAGTAGGTCTCTCCTCTCCTGGATAGGGAACCCCTTGCTGCATCCATGCGAGGTCCTTCTCAATGTTGGATGCGTTCATGACAACCAGGTAGGAAGTTCGGTCGCGGCAATAGATGAGCAGGTCATCAACGACCGTACCGTTGGGATAGCACATCATGGTATACATGACTTCACCTTTTTTCATCCTGCTGATGGCATTGGTACACAGATAGTCAAGAAATTCGGTTGCACTTTCGCCGGTCACCAGGCACTCCCCCATGTGGGAGACGTCAAAGAGGCCGACCTTGGTCCTCACTGCCTCGTGTTCGGCATTGATTCCCTTGGAAAAATTAACCGGAAGTTCCCAGCCGCCAAAATCGACGAGCTTTACCCCTTCGTACTGACTGTACACATCATACAACGGTGTGCGTTTCATCCCCTTCCTCCTGTACTGGTGTTAGATCAGAGCGATCATCTCAATTTCGACCGCGACGTCCTTAGGGAGCTTCGCTACCTGGACAGCTGATCGTGCAGGGAGGATACCTTCTGGAAAATACGAGGCGTATACTGTATTGACAGCGGCAAAGTCATCCATGTTCTTGAGAAATACGGTAGCCTTTACAACTTTGGAGAGGTCAGTGCCTGCTTCTGCGAGGACTGCCTTCATGTTTTCGAATACTTGCTTGGCCTGGTTTGCCGCATCGCCACCAACCAGTTCATTGGTCTTGGGATCGACAGGCAGTTGGCCTGAGGTGAATACAAAGGGTGCGGCTATGATAGCCTGGCTATACGGGCCGATGGCTGCAGGAGCCTTGTCCGTATTGACGAGTTTCTTTTCAATCTGATTGCTCATGTGCTATTTCTCCTATGAACTAACAATACTCCCAGAACCACTCTGTTGCAAGCAGTTCCAGGGGTAAAGGGAAACAGAGAGCAGGGAATCATGCCAAGAGCAGTCCATGCGCTAGAACAACTTTTCTGATGCTCTCTTTCCATGCAATACTGGGGTTATCTTTATACCGTTCATATACCTTGACTATCTTTTCG
>CAZTXW010000010.1:0-3296 GCA_964617345.1 uncultured Sphaerochaeta sp.
TAGACCAACTAGAGTTTACACGTCCACAGGCAAGTGTGATATCATTGGGTAAGGGAACAGAGATCCTGCGCCAAATGATAGAGAAATTGCTGATCGGAAATCAGAATCCGAAAAAGGTAATGGAAGAGACAACAGCTGATCTTCTCAAGGAGTACAATGAATCATTCAAGTAAGAGTTCACTTCGTTCAACAATGGTGGCCGCTTGTGCGGCCATCATCATAACCATTTCAATTCTTTTGCTCACTGGGTGTGCAGCAAAAACGAACAGTTCACACCGAGTGAGCGTCGTTGCCCATCGTGGAGGAGCAGCACTTGCCCCGGAGAACACTCTGGCAGCGTTTGGTGTTGCCCTAGAGCATGAAGTAGACACTGTCGAGATGGATATCCACCTGAGCCGTGACGGCTCTATGATGGTCATCCACGACCCGACGCTTCTTCGCCTTACCGGAAAGGAAGGCGCTATCATTGACTATAGTGCAGAAGAGCTTGCACAGTTTGATGTGGCCTCTACATTCAGGAGTGGGAAACATTACTTTGGCGTGCAGAATATGCCGACGTTGGAAGAGGTCATTGAGTTAGTAGAAAAAAATGCAAAAAAACCAGTTCATTATCAGATAGAGATCAAGGTGAAGGAAGATGGCTCGCGGTATGAAGGCATTGATCAGAAGCTCATTGATGAGCTGACCCACTATGCAATCCTTGACCGTACGATTGCCATCTCCTTCGACTTTTCCACCTTAGCTACCCTACGCTCCCTTGAGCCAGATCTCAGATTGGGTGCCCTGATAAGCAAGGCGTACCTTTCCAGCAAAGGAGTCACTGGACCTGAATCTGTCGCAAAGGATATGAAGGCTCTCAATGTCGAGTATGTTGGGGTTAAGGCGGAGTATCTTTCCCAGGCCCTGTACGATCAATTGCGATCCCAGGATCTAGGTGTGGGTGTTTGGACTGTCGATGATACCATCACCATGCGTAAGTTTGTCGATATGGGAGTAGATTTCATCACTACCAACAGACCCGATCTCCTCAATAAGGTGCTTGATCGGAAGGTATCAGAGGCAGTGAGTGCTAGCGATACTCCTTGGTATATGTAACTGAGGCTTCCTTTACCATCCATGACTAATCTCACAGCCTCATCCATATGGGTCAGATTCTATTCTGACCCATATGTTTGTGGTGTATAGATAGGCATGGTTTTTTAACAGTACTTGTGGGAGCAAATGATCTTGGATTGATGATGAAGATATTTCCCTTGCAATCAGATTTGAACACTGCCAATGTATCAGTTCATCCAACTCTTCTTGGTATCGGTAACCGAGTAGTTCTTCTTGTCATCCATAACTACCCTTACCGTCCCATCCAGATGGGTCAGAAAATACTCTGACCCATACTTCTTGTAGTTGTTGTAGACTGTCATGCTGTCCAGCGTATCATGCATTGCCACCACAATCCTTGGCCTGAGTGTCTTGATCCATCTCAAGCTGTTGGAGGTATCACCCCCATGATGGTTTGCCTTTGCAACGTCACTTTGCAGCTCATCCCCATATTTGGTTGTAAGTGCCCTTTCCTGGACCATATACAGGTCACCGGCGAACCAGGCCGAAGACTCTCCATAGGAGAGTCGCATGGCAATGGACTGGTTGTTTACAAACTGGGTGCTGTTTGCAGGGTAATTGGAAGGATAGGTGATGGGCTCACTTGGGTTGTAAATCTTTACCTCGATATCCTTGCCAAAGTAAAACCTGTCTCCCTCGACAAGCATTTCCACATCCAACTTCTTTTCAGCAATCGTCTGAACAAAATGCATATACTGGCTGGAATCGTAGACAAGTGAAGACCTGAATACCTTGGAAATGGGAAAGGCATTCGCTATCTGAGGAAATGAACCAATATGGTCAATATGGGGATGGGAGGCTACAAAATAGTCAATATGATCGATACCGAGCCTGTTCAAAGCATCTATCACCTGGGAACAACACTGTGGGTGGCCAGAATCGATGAGCATGACTTCCCCCTGGGGGGCGATCAGGATGGTGGCATCCCCACTCTTGTCGGTGGCTGTCTCATCTACCTCGAGGTCGAGGAAATAGATGCACAGCTTCCCGTCCTCTCGAGTCAGGACATCCTGGGAAAACAACACACGGGGAAGAAGCAATACCATGATACACAAAAAAAGCAACACCTGCATATGCTGGTTTCTGTTCCTTCTTAGCAGCAATCCGTGTTTCATAGAATTTGCTCCCTTTGGGTTGCAACCCACCAGGAAACCACATCAGGATAGTTGGTTATGATTCCATCGACACCCCATTGGGATATCCGTTTCAGAAGAGCGATATCATCAACAGTCCAGACATTTACCTCTATCCCCTGGGCATGGCACTCTTTCACACCCTCTTCTGTAAGGGTGGTTCCATCAGGATGGAAAGCCTCCATCCCCATGGTCTTAGCATAGGAGCCTGCATTGCCAATGCCCTTGCTGTTGACCAGCATAGCACATCGTATGCTTGGATCCAAAGTCTTTACTTTCCACAGTGAGGCATGATTGAAAGAGGAGACAAGGACCTTCTCCTCCAGATGGAATCGCCTGACCATCCGGACCACGTTCTCCTCAATACCAGGATAATACCACCGGTTTGTCTTTATCTCGATATTGGTGATGAGAGGGGTTTCCTGGACCCACATGCAATACTCTTCAAAGGAAGGTATGCCTGCAAAAATCAGTTCTGTTCCTGCATTCATGCCCTTGAGTTCTTCCAACGTAAAATCCCTGACAAACCCTGTCCTGTCGGTGGTCCTGTCCACAAGCTCGTCATGAATGACTACCAGATGCCCATCCTTTGAAAGATGGACATCCAGTTCAATGCCTTCACAGCCTGTTTCATACGCTTTCTCAAAAGCGAGCATCGTATTCTCTGGATACTCCCCGCTGAAGCCCCTATGTGCATATGTTATCATCTCAGTCTCCTTATTTCATCGCTGTCTTTTCATATCCGGTCAGCATATACTTCTGGAATATGAAGAAGAGAATGACAACTGGCAAGACAGCCATGACAGCCCCTGCCATGATCTCATGGTTGTTCATGGTATCGAGGCCGGCAAAGGTGTTGCGCAGGTGTACCAGCCCTACGGTCAGAACTCGCCTGACCTCATTCTTTGCAATGATCTTGGGCCAGAAATAACTATTCCACCCATCGGTGAAGGTTACCAGAGTGATGGTGATGAGCGTTGACTTGGTCATGGGAACGAGCACACGGCTAATGATTCCAAGCCTGCCCATGCCATCGATCTGAGCCGC
>CAZTXW010000010.1:3396-39675 GCA_964617345.1 uncultured Sphaerochaeta sp.
ATCATGATGAGTGTTACGAGTATGGCCAGGAGGTATTGTCCGACAGTTAAGAGCTTCTTCCTTGTCAGAGCCCTCTTGTTCAGAAGCAACGCCTCTTCGTTGAGTGTTGTCATGCTAGTATTAGACGTCATAGTTTACACTCCTGTTCGATACCTTCATGGTTGCTGCAGTTATTGCCAGGAGCATGATAAAGAAGAACACCGCTACGGTGGATGCACGATCCATCCTGAAGTCTTCCATGGCATACTTGTAGATCATGAAGACGATCACCTCAGTGGAACGGTAGGGACCACCACTGGTCATGACATCGACTGATTGGAAAACCTTCATGGCTGAGATAAAGGTGGTGACAAATAGGAACAGCGTTGTCGGGGAGAGCAAAGGCAAGGTGATCCTGGTGAATTGTTTCCATTTGCTGGCTCCATCGATGGAGGCAGCCTCGTAATAGTTAGCGCTAATGCCCCTCATGGAGGCAAGGTAGATCATCATCCCATACCCGATGGTTCTCCATCCTGTAAGCATAAGGATGGAGAGCAGGGCCCGGTTCTTATCTCCCAGCCAATTCACCTTTTCCCCACCGATTTTCATGATGAGGTAGTTGAGGATACCATTGTCGGTATTCAGGATCCAAAGGAAGATGACAGCTGCTGATGACATGGCAATGTACTTGGGAAGGAATACCAGGGCACGCATCACCGAGAAGGAGCTTGTAATCTTATTGAAGATCATAGCAAGCATCAGGCCCCCTACTATGGTGACAAACAGCTCACCAAAGGTATAGAGGGCGGTCACCTTGAGGGAATTCAGAAGATACTTAGTTCCTGATCCTTGGAAGAGCCAAATCCAATTTTTCAGACCGACATACTTGTACGAGTCGTTGATGAGATTCCAGTTGGTAAAACTGATCCTCACCACCTGGACTACAGGATAGTAGACAAACAATCCTAAAAAGAACAGCGCAGGAATGACTGTCGCAAAGTCTCCCACTTGTTTTGAGGTTTTTCTGGATAGAGATGGCATCATAGGGGCAAATCCTTTCATGGCGGAATAGGACAAACAGTGCCGTCCAGCCTAGGCTGGACGGCAATCAGATGTACTTGTTATTCTGAATCGGCAAGAACTTCGTTGATCTCTTCAGCCATGTTTTTCAGCTGGACATCCACGTTGGAGTTCTCGATCATGATCTGGTCAAGATAGGATCTCCAGATAGTTGCAAGCTGGTTCCAGCCTGCATGCTGGATTCTGGGATTGATCTCATCGAGGTTGTCGAATACTGCCTTGAAGGCGGGTTTTCTCTTGAGGAAATCGGCACCGGCCTGCGAAGAGAGCACTGAGTTCCTGGTAGGAATATAGCCAGTCCCATCTGCCCAGGTCATGTTCACATCTTTACCGACAAGATACTGCAGGAATACCCAGGCAGCATTCTTGGTAGCCTGGTCATTCTTGGCAGGGATCAACAGGACACTTCCTCCGATCTCACTTTTCTTGGTCTCTCCACCAGGAAGCCATGCCATACCCACTTCAAAATCCTTTACAAGATTCTTGTAGGTGTTGTACAGGCTGCTGGTATGGATGACGGAGAAGGTCTTCTGGTCAATGAAGTTCTGTCTCATGGTCGACGAAGCGCTGGTACCTGCTGCCCAGTAGGTGTAACCCTTGTTTACCATATTCTGCAAATCCTTGGTGATCTTTATAGAAGCTGGTCCGCCAAGGTCAGTGGTAATACGATCGTCATTGACAATCTTTACGCCATTGTTGAGGTAGAAAGGTTCGAAATACCACTGGTCCCAACCTGGGATGATGGTTGCCCATCGGGTGGTAGTTCCATCAGAGCCCTTCTTGGATGCCTTTGCCATGAATGCTTCCATGTCGGCAAACTTTGCAGGGATTACAATTCCTTCCTTGTCAGCCATGGTCTTGTTATAGTACATGACCTGGGTTGAGATAAGGAAAGGAAGAGTCACTTGCTTGTCTTCATAGGTAGTAGCGACAATGAGGCCTTCACCAAAGTCATCAATATCATACCCAGTAGCCTTGATGTACGGGTTGAGGTCTTCACAAAGACCACCCTTTCCATACTCTGCCACATATGGTGTGTTTGCAACGGTGAGGGCAGGAAGCCCTGAATTAGCTGCATGAGCCGCTACCAGATTCTCATTGACTGTAGCATAGTTGCCAATATACTTGGCATCGACTGTGATGAGGTCCTGAGAAGTGTTGAAACCACCGACTATTTCATCCACCAATGGCCAGTACTGTTGCTCAAGGGCATGCCACCATTCGATGGTGATAGGCTCTGTAACCTCATAGGAAATCTGAGCCGCAGGTTTAGCCTGGACTTTTTCACTGGAACCGCCAGCAAAAACCAAAGAACAGGCTACAAGAAGAGAAAGAATAAGCATAAAGCTTTTTTTCATTGATCAACCTCCATTTTTGTTGATAAACTCAACCAACAGTCTATGTCCACGCTAGACAGAAGTCAAATTAAATTAAGCAAAAATGTTGGTAATAATTTGATAAAATTGGTACAAACAATCAAATTTGTTCAACAAAATTAAGCAAAAGCTCAGAAATATGCTACAGAAGTTCAGGAATCATCCATAGTTTCCAAGCGACTATACACGGATTTGAGAAAGAGGGAAATCAGTGCTGCGACAAAGCCCTGGGCGAAGAGTACAGCAGGGGGAAAAAGATAAACCAGCAAGAAAAACATGGTGTGCAACACCACCAGGGTGATCGAGATAGGCAGGGCTCCTACCCCTATCAGGAGAACCTTCTGGAGCATCTGCCTGTAGGGAAGATCATACTTGGAGAGGAACGGGAACATATGCACGCCAAGCATAGAGGCTATGATCAGAACAGCAAGAATCAGGAACACCATCACTTTTGAACCTGTAGTGGTTCCCGTTGACGCAAGATACCCATCAAAGAGCAAAAAGGCAAACACGGTAAGCATGCCCATCCAGACAACCGTAGCCTTTACGAAGTTTTTCCTAAAGGAGGAGAAGAATGTCTTCATCACATACCCATCCCGGCTCTCGGTCACCGCAAAGGCATAGGAATAGAGGGCTGTTGTACTAGCACCGATGGTAATCAGTGGCAAGCTGGTCACAAACCATAAGAGTCCTGCAAATGCCAGGTTGTAGATACGGGTGAGAAAGGACCAAAAACTGTTTTCTGGGTCAAAGAGAGAGATCATAGCCATGCAATGCAACTCCTCAGCTTCAAGTTTTATCTTCGGCAGTGTATCATACTGAACTTGGAAGGGGTATAGGGACTATGAATTGGAATACAGAGAGAGAAAAACTGCGCCGTATGAACGTTACAGGCAAAATAGCGTATATGTTCGCCTATTACAGGTGGGGTGCAGTTCTGTTGGTGGCTATCCTGCTGTTGGCAATCTACTTCGGTGATATCGCCTATCGCAGTACAAAGACCTTTGTCCTGCAAGGCTTCATCGCAAATGACGAAGAGCAGCTCTTTGATGAGAAGGCACTCACCTCTGCATTCAGCTCCTATCTTGAACTCGGCCCAAAGGAGATTGTCGTCCTTGATGACTCGCTTTATGTGCAGCTTGGCAAGGCAGACCACTATATAGAGGCGAGTATGGCCAAGATCTATGCGTATATGGCTGCCAGGGAGCTGGATTTTCTCATCGCTCCCGAATTTGTGGTGGACCACTACCTATCTGCCTTAGAAATGCGGGATTTCACCGATCTGTATTCCCATCAAGAGCATTCACAATTCAAGCTTTTGGAACCCCATCTGCACTCTAGCCTTTCAAGCGAAGGAGTAGAGGGTTTCTACAAGCTGGATCTGGGATTCTCCCGATTTTCAGCAGAGACTCCCCTCTTTATGGTCATTCCCAAACAGAGCCCCAATCCCGAGATGGTAGTACAGTTTCTCTCGTTTATCCAAAGCTGAAATCTTTGCTAACACCCCTATGCTTGCTGTGGCCATCTATGACAAGAACGGCCTTTCGGCCGTTCTTGCTGCTAGCGCAAGTTGTCCCCTCGCACATCGTGGAGGATCTGGCGAACCTCAGGGTCGGTGAATTGCTCATCGATCTCATCCGAGGTGAGCCCGAGGAATTCATGGCAGTGATAGTGTATCCACTGCTCGTCCTCAGGGCTGTTGAGAATGTGTTTGCGGCAGTAGTAGTCAGGCTGTATGGGAAGAGGCTCATCATCCTTGTAGAGAGGCACCTTGTAGTCATACACAGCAATCTTGAGGTCTTCACGGGGGATACCCTTGTGCATGATGATCTCTGCCAATGCATTGACAGTCTTTCCCGTATCGAAGATATCATCGACCACCAGGATCTTATCACCTGTACGAAGATGTTCGGGTGAGTAGGTCCATCCATCGACCATGACATTGGTCTGGCTTCTGAGATATCCGTATGAGCGTGCTACCACTGCAGCATAGAACACGGGACGTCCTTTCTCACGGATACGGACCATCTTATAGTATTCGCTGAACACATTGGCCATATAGGCTCCGCCCCGTAAGGAGGCATAGATGATATCGGGGATGAAATGATCTTCAATATACATCTTGTGAGCAAGTTTCAGGGCACTGTCACGAATTGTATCTCCAGAAATGAACTCTTTTACCACGTGTGTACTCCTCGATTATGCTTCAACAGTAAGAATTTCCAAACCGTTCATAGTAATGGCAATGGTATCCTCAAAATGTGCAGAGGGCTTGCCATCGGCTGTGACCACGGTCCAGCCATTTTCCAGTGTCCTGATATTCTTGGTACCCAAATTTATCATGGGTTCTATGGCAAGGACCATACCTTCACGAATACGGGGATTGGGCATGTAGGAACTCACATAGTTGGGAACGGAAGGCTCCTCATGTACGGCAAGTCCCACACCATGACCACAGTAGTCACGCACGACACCGTAGCCCTTGGAGTTGGCAAGCTTGTACACAGCAGAGCTGATGTCCTGGATCCTCGCACCCTTCTTACCTGCAGCTTCAATGCCCAGGGAGAGACAACGCTCGGTTACCTCACAGAGTTGCTTCCACTCCTTGCTGGTCTCACCGATGATGAAGGTCCGGGCCATGTCGGAGAAGTGCCCATTGATGTTGATACCCAGGTCGATGTCGACAAGATCACCTTCGGCAAGAAGCCTCTCCTTGGAGGGGATACCATGGATGACCTCTTCGTTGATGGATATGCATGCAGTGGCAGGGAATCCCTCATAGTCGAGAAAAGCAGGCTTGACCTTGTGCTTCATCATAAAATCATAACAATACTTGTCAATGGTATAGGTTGACATCCCAGGTTCCAAAAAAGAGGGGAGAGAGTTCATCAGGCGGGCTGTCAGCTGACAGGCTTCACGAATTCTCTCTATCTGCTCAACGGTTTTCAGTCGAATCATGCTCAATCTTTCCTTTAAGGGGAAACAGTTGCTTTTGCATCGTATCTAGCATTCCATTAATGAACTTGTAGTTCACTTCAGTTGAAAAATCCTGTGAAAGCTTCACTGCTTCGTCGATGATGATATGGGGATGGATATCGCCATATAGGAGACAGTAGACACTCATCCTCAGGACATTCCTGTCGACAATATCGATACGGTCCAAAGGACGATTCAGGGAAAATTGTGATATCAGACCATCTACCTCGTCAAGGTTCTCAATGGTACCCTGCACCAGATAGTGAGCATACAACTTCACCTCTTCCTCAAGGTCGGCATATTCACTTTCGGAAATACCGCTGAAGTGTTGGGGGATATGCTCCTTGGTCAGGATATTGTTAAAGTCCAGTGCATATAGTGTCTGAATTGCTAGCTCCCTAGCTTTGTGTCTTGTTCTCATGGTTATTTCTTATACAGGATGTTTACGCTTGCGCTCTTACGCAAATCCTCAACCAACGAATTGATGGCTGCATAGTATATTTCCTGCTGTTTTGCTCCTGTAAGCTGGCTTGTGATATAATCACGGATGGTCGTAGTGGTATCGGGGTTGATCTGATCATCGAGGCCCAGGATCCTGGTCTCGTTATAGGCAAGGATCTTCAGGATATGATAGCCCGTATTCGATGTCACCATTTCACTGGTTTCACCGACATCCGTGGAAAAGGCCACATCAAAGAAGGTCTCACCCAAACCTTGTCGAGCCATCTCATCATCCATGGTAAGCCACCCGATGTCACCTGCCTTGGTCTTGCTTCGTGCATCCTGGGAATACTCAACCACAGCCTTCTCAAAGGAGAGCGTACCATAGCGAAGCTGCTGTGCAACACGCGTCATGGTATCCTTGTTCTTGGCATTGGTAGCCTCATCCTCCACAAAAGGAATGAAGATATGGCTCAGCTTGACTGTCTCTGGGCTGATGAACTGTGTCTTGTTCTTTCTATAGAAAGAGGAAATCTCCGTCTCGGAGATGGAGATGGGCTTGTTTAGCTCAGATGCCTTCTTCATCTTCACATAGGCATCTACCATCAGCTGTTCGCCGATCATTTTCTTGTAGGATTCGACAGAGCCAAAGTTAGCATTGACCACCTGCTTGAACTCCTCATCAGTGAGTTTCTGCCCATAGTTGGCCTCTATGCTTGCCTTCTGGGAGGCATAAGCCTGATCGATCATGGAATCGGTGATCTTCACCCCATCACGAGCGGCTCCTTGACGGAACAACTCGTTGTTTATCAACAAGCCCAGTATCTGCAAGGGATCGACGGCGGCCGGATCGGCACCACTTTGGGTGGCACTCGCCTTATAGCGAGCTACCTCGGCCTCCAGGTCAGCGACAGGGATAGGTGTTGTCTTGGTAAGACGGACAGTGGCTGCAGGAGCACCGATAGGTGCGGCAATAAGCATCGAGCTTGCAAGCATTACAATGGTAACCAGAATTAATATTCGCTTCATGAAAAACTCCTACGGGATTAGTTACATACAACTTAGCTACATACAAGGAAAAAGTACATTATATCTGCAGATGTTTTCCTACAGCCCTTGCGTAGTCAGCTTTAGTGATAATATCACTTTTCTTGAGAAACAGCCCTTCATGTTCCATGATCTTCATCAAGGCTTGCAGTGTCTTCATGGAGCGTATCCCACCCTTTGCGATAAAGCCCATGCAACGGATACCCGATACGGTACCGGCAGTTCTCAAAAACTGGGATAAGGCTGAAGGAATCTTGCCACCCCAGAAGGTGGTGGCTTCAGTTCCAATGATAAGGTAATCATAGAAGGAGACCTTCTTTCCCATATCGAGGTTCATATCAATGATATCTACCTGATGACCTTGTGAGGAAACACCCTCAGCCAGGGCCTTGGCAATGGCTTTGATCTTTTGACTCTCTTTGGAGGCGGAAGCATACAATACACAAACTTTCATATGATATCCCTTATAACAGCTACCGACCGCACAGTATGCGGCCGGCAGTTAATTTACAAATGGCATCTACCGACCTAGTTGGTTGCGGCAGGAGCATCAAGTGTGCTAGCGGGAGCTTCTGAGTTCTTCCACCAGTCAGTATCCTGCTGAACCTGTTCAGTCTTCACCGAGTCGAGCAACTTGTCTTGAGACGGACTCTTGTTGACAAATGCTACGACGAGAGCAAGAATCATGAACACTACAGCCAGCGTAGCAGTTGCTTTGGTTACAACACTGCTTGCATGAGATCCGAAAGCAGTATTACTACCACCACCGAAGATGCCGCCCAATCCTTCACTCTGCTCATCCTGTACTGCGACAAGGAAGATCAAAAGGAGACTGACGATCACGAATAGTACCAACAAAATAACGCTCAAAACACCCATTTCTCTACTCCGGTTTGTTACATATCAAAAGTGACGATAGGCAAGAACTGCTCTACGGAGAGCGAAGCACCGCCAACAAGGGCACCATCGATATGTTCCTTGGACATCAAAGACTTAACATTTGAAGCCTTTACTGAACCACCATACTGTATTATGAGCTCTTCTGCAACACCCTTTGTATAGAGTTTGGCAACAAGAGAACGAATAAAAGCATGAGCACTGTCAGCATCTTCAGGTGTGGCGGTCTTTCCTGTCCCAATTGCCCATACAGGCTCATAGGCGATCGTTACATGAGCCATATCTTCTGCAGCCACACCCTCAAGGGCGACGCTCACCTGGCGGGTAAGCACCTCCTCGAGCTTGCCTGCCTCCCTCTCCTCGAGAGTCTCACCAACACACAGGTCCACATCCATCTTTTCAGAGAGGGCAAGCAGCACTTTCCTGTTGATCAGAGCATCGCTCTCCCCATAGATGGCCCTTCTCTCGCTGTGTCCAAGGATGACATTGGTAACGCCAAGGTCCTTGAGCATAGGGGCACTTACCTCACCGGTAAAGGCACCCTTAAGGGTATCGCACATGTTCTGGGCTGCGACGATGATGTTGCTTCCTTTCACCGCCTCAAGCACAGAGGGAATAGTGACAAAGGGAGGTGCAATCATAACCTTGGTCTTGACACCATCGAGGGCCTTGACAAGTTCCTTAGCGAAAGCAGCTCCTTCGCTAGGGGTCATATTCATTTTCCAGTTTCCAGCAATATAGGGTTTTCTCATCTTATTTCTCCAAAGCCTTGATACCAGGAAGGACCTTCCCTTCCAGGAACTCAAGGGATGCACCTCCGCCGGTGCTCACGTGACTGATCTTATCTGCAAGGTCGAACTTGTTGATGGCTGCAACAGAATCGCCTCCACCCACTACGGTGATACCCTTACAGGCAGCTAGAGCCTTGGCAACCGTAAGAGTTCCCTCGGCAAATGCATCAAATTCAAAGACACCCATCGGGCCGTTCCAGACAACACTCTTCGCCCCTTCAACAGCGGTAACGACAAGCTTCACCGTCTTAGGGCCGATGTCCATGCCAATGAGGTCAGCGGGGATATCGACAGTATCGACAGCGATGGCCTTTGTATCTTCGGCGAATTCAGCGCCACAGAGGTGGTCGACAGGCAGGATGACCTGAACGCCCATCTCCTTTGCCTTGGCAAGGAACGAGGTTGCAGTCTCCTTAAACTCCTCTTCAACCAGGCTCTTGCCAATGGCATGGCCCTGGACCGCGAGGAAGGTATAGGCCATTCCACCACCGATGACGATGGTATCACAGGTATTGACCAGACTTTCAAGCACTCCAATCTTACTGGAGACTTTCGAACCACCGATGATGGCGACAAAGGGCTTGTCTGGGTTCTCCAGCAGGGGAGCCATGAACTTGACCTCTTTCTCAATGAGAAATCCTGCATAGGAGGGCAGGAATTCAGCAACGCCTGCGGTGGATGCATGGGCTCTGTGGGCAGTACCAAACGCATCATTCACATAGACATCACCGAAAAGGGAGAGTTGTTTTGCAAACTCAGGATCATTCTTCTCTTCTCCTGCGTAGAACCTGACATTCTCAAGCAACAGCACTTCGCCACTGGTGAGGCTCTTGACCTCCGCGGCAACTTCTTCACCGATTACATCGGAGGCAAGCTTGACAGGACGGCCCAGCAGTGCGGAAAATTCCTTGGCAATGGGAGCCATGGAAAACTCAGGATTCTTCTTTCCCTTGGGTCTGCCGAAGTGACTCATCACCACGACACTTCCACCAGCATCCAAAATATATTGAATGGTAGGAAGAGCTGCCCTAATCCTGGTATCATCAGTTACGCTTCCGTCTTTCAGCGGTACGTTGAAATCCACGCGGACAAGAGCTCTCTTGCCGGAGAAATCATAATCCCTGATAGTCTGTAAAATCATACTATGCTCCTTACTCATTATCTTCAAAATACGTACATAACCCCTAGCAAAACCTCAGGCCTGCTTTACAACAGGCCTGAAGAGTACAAAGCTTAGATTATTTCACCAGTTTCTTGGCAAGATCAACAACACGGGTTGAGTATCCCATCTCATTGTCATACCAGGAAAGGACCTTGATCATCTTCTCGCCCATCTTCATGGTGAGAGCAGCATCATAGATTGAAGAGTGCTGGTTTCCTACGATGTCGTGGGAAACGATAGGATCCTCGGTGTACTGGAGGATTCCGGCCATAGGACCGTCAGCTGCTGCCTTCATGGCTGCATTGACCTCTTCCACAGTAGCATCCTTCTCAAGCATGACAACCAGGTCCACAATGGAACCTACAGGAATGGGAACGCGCATTGCCATACCGTTAAGCTTGCCCTTCAAGGCAGGAATAACATCGGATACTGCACGAGCAGCTCCTGTGGTTGTGGGGATGATGGATACAGCACCGGCTCTTGCTCGTCTGAGGTCAGAGTGAGGCTGGTCCTGCATGACCTGGTCATTGGTATAGGCATGGATGGTTGTCATAAGACCGCGCTCGATGCCGAAGGAGTCATTGAGTACCTTTGCGATAGGAGCAAGACAGTTTGTGGTGCAGGAGGCGTTTGAGTAAGCTTCAAAGCTCATGTCAAGCTGGTCGTCATTGACACCACAGACGATGGTCTGTTCGATCTTGTCCTTTGCAGGAACAGTAAGGATAACTTTCTTGGCACCAGCTTTGATGTGATCCTTGTAACCGCCCTTAGGGCCTTCTGCAACGGTGAAAACACCAGTTGATTCGATAGCTACATCAACGCCAAGGGCCTTCCAGGGAAGTTCGGCGGGATTTCTGAGTGCAAACACAGGAATTGTCTTTCCGTCAACGATGATTGCGTTGTCACCGACTTCAACAGTCTTGTCGTATACACCATAGTTAGAGTCATATTTCAAAAGATGAGCCAGTGTCTTAGGGCTGGTCAAGTCGTTGATACCGACAATCTCGATGTTCTTGTCTGCAAAAGCAACCTTAAATACGTTGCGTCCAATTCTTCCAAAACCATTAATTGCAATTTTCATTGTTTTCCTCCGGGAATTTAAATTCCGTATCGATATTAATATACTGTTTAACCTGCCAAAGGGTCAACGTATTACCAAAAATTATTTTACCACCAACCTCAGTTGGTTAATCTTATGCCCGTCAATATTTTCTACAGTAAACACTGCCTGCAGATCTTCCACCGACTCTTTCTCAGCGGGGATCCTGCCAAAAAGTTCAAACACATACCCACCGATGGTCTCAAAATCCTCTTCGTCGATCTTCAGCCCTATCTTCTCATTGACGTCGTCAATGGAGGTTCGAGCCTCTACGATATAGACCTGTTCCTCTACCTTGAGAATCCCATCGCCCTCATCATCATCGAACTCATCCTGGATATCACCGACGATGACCTCAAGGATATCCTCCATACAGACAATGCCACTGACTCCGCCATACTCATCGATTGCAATGGCAATATGTACCTTGCGAATCTTGAATTCACGCAGCAGGTCATCAAGATGCTTGCTCTCGGGAATGAAATATGGCTTTCTCATCAGAGTACGCACATCAAAGCCATTCTCAATACCGTGGATCAGGATATCCTTTGCATAGAGTATCCCGACAATATTGTCTATCGTGTCCTCATAGACAGGATAGCGTGAATACCCCTGCTCCTGGATAATGCCATACAGCTCATCAAGGGTAACAAGACCATTTATGAACTGTACATCAACACGGGGGACCATGATCTCCTTTACCGTCTTGTCTTTCAGTTCGCCGATGCCTTCGATCATCGTCTGCCGCTCTTCAATCTCAACCTGCTGTCGAAGCTCCTGATCCAAATTCTGGTGCTTTTTCCTGAACAAGCCTTTCAATCGCGAAATCAACGTTTGTCACCCCCAAGTTTCATGAGAATCTGCTCTTGCCGAACGAGCATAGGCTCGCTTGCATCATTGCTTGTATGATCAAATCCCAGCAGATGAAGCAAGCCATGAATCAAGAGCCGAAACAGCTCCTCATCGACATCAACACTAAATGATTGTGCATTTCTTTTCAAGGTATCTATCGATATCACCATGTCTCCAAGTACCCTAAGCCCTACCGGCGGTGCACTATCTCCAGCAAAGGAGAGTTCAGGCCAGCAGAAATCCTCTACATCATCATCCTGGACAAACGAGAGGATGTCCGTACTCTCATCCTTGTTTCGATAGGTTTTGTTGAGCTGTTGCATATGTGCATCACCTACAAAGCTTACCGAAAGCTCACAAGGTTCAACATCCAATGCCTGGAGCACTGCAAACACCCTCTTCTCCACCACCTTTTGCGGTGCAATCTCCTGAAAGGAGTCGTCCTCATACGAGATATCCACTATCCAATCTTTGTTCATATCTGCCTATCCTTTCAACGGTATCTTCAGGGGAGTCTCTTCCCTCTCTTCAGGGTACTCAATACGGTGATGGTCCCTTCCTATCAGTGACTGCAAGAACGAGGCGCCTATAAGGTCCAGGTCCGTCAGGGAGAGCAAGGAATCCTTCAGCTGGTCACGGGCAATCTTGCCCATGATGACAGAATGGATGAGTTTCTCATATTTTACAGGAGATGCCTTTTTCAGCGTCCTGCTGGCAGCCTCCACACAGTCGCTGAGCATGACAATCGCAGCCTCAGGGCTGGTTGGGCGAGCACCACTGTAGGAGTAGTCGTCCTCATTGACCTCAAGACCTGAAGCGAGGGCCTGTTCCTTCGCCTCATGGTAGAAGAAGAGAATGACATCGTTTCCATGATGCTGGGCTATGATGTCCAGCACTTCCTGGGGAAGACCCGCTTCCCTTCCCTTCTCGACTCCCAGCTTCACATGACTTTTGATGATGGCGACTGAGAGACTGGGCTTTATGTCATCGTGCTTGTTCTCCTGGCCCTGGTTCTCGATGAAATACTCAGGGTGTTCGACCTTGCCGATATCATGGTAGATGCCCCCCACCTTGGCAAGCATGGCATTGGCCCCAATGGCCTTTGCTGCGTTGTAGGCAAGGTCAGCGACATACCGGCTATGATTATAGGTTCCCTGGGCTACGACAGACAGGCGGTCAAGGACCGGGCTGTCATCAGCCTGGGCAAGTTCACTGAGACGGAAGAAGGTCGGGATGTTGAACAGCTTCTCACAGAGGGGGACAATGGCGGCAACCAGTACCAGGGAGACAGAGATGTTGATAACCAAGGCACCGAGCAGACCGATGATGCCATTGAAGGAGAACCCTGCAAGCAGGTTCAGGGCAATGGCGATGAAGCTGCTGAACAGACAGGCATAGAACCAGTTGTAGATATCCTCCAGACGCTTGAAGGTGAATTGGAAGAAATAGAGACAGAACCCTATGGTCGTCATCGTGAAGAAGAACGTCATCGAGGAGCTGTGGGGCATGATCATGGCATAGCAGGAGAGCATGAAGCCGCTGATGATACCGATCCGCTTCTTGTTCGTAATCTGGGAGATGAAGATCGGGGCAAACAGCACAGGCAGGAACGAATCCTTGAACTGGATCGTATTCTGCACCGTCCAGTGCGAGATGAGATAGAGTACCAGAAGGGAGAGCAGGATAGAGGCGAGCATCAGGTTAAGGTAGAGATAGAAGCGCTTTTCATGCTTGAGGAACTGGGTAAAGACCTTCAGGGCGGCACCTGTAGCCAATATGACAAAGACCAGCCTGCCTAAAAGTTCCAAAGCCGTGTAGTTGATGGATGAGCTGTTCATCTTGGAGATCAACGTCATCTGCTCTTCTGTGATGACAGTATCCTTGGCTATCAGTTTCTGTCCACGCTGGATGGTGACCAGAACTGGCTTGACCTGCTCTTTTGCAACCATACGCAGATGGAGGGTCTTAGCCTCGTTGTAGCTGACATTCTCCTCAAGCAACAAGGAGAGGGTATCAAGCAGCAACAAGGGTTGGAAGCTTGGGTTCGCACTGACGTACGATGTCAGCCAGTAGCCAAGATACGTTTCCAGGTTCTCCTTGGTCACCATCGAGCTGAAAGGCTGTTCAACCAGAGTCCGTGCCTTCTCCATGGTAAGGGTATTCTCAAGATAGAAATATTCGTATCCAGCCTGCTTGTTTTTCAGGATATCAGCTTGCGAGAAAAGTCCTTTCTGCAGGACCAGTTCAGAACTCTCCTCCAAGGCCGAGAGCATAAACAGGAGATCCTGCTCACTCATTTCGGCAAAGCGTGCCATCACGTTGGCCGAATCAGGGGAACCCACACGCTCAAACTTCTGCACCTCAACCTTGTCGGGGTTCCAATAGTCGACAAAATCCTGGACTCTGGCAACCGAAACACTGGTGGCGTGCAAGGAAAAGGAGAAGTACGGCAACACCTTGTCCACTGCCTTCTCTATGAGCCGCTCAGTCTGTTCGGTATCCACATATTCGAAGGAGGAGAATGCATATACATCCTCATTTGCAAGTGATCCCACCTCATAGCGTGAGGAGAACGAACGCAATGACCCTCCAGGGGTTCGCGTCACCAACAAGGGCAGTATCATCGCTGCTAGGACGACAAGCATACCAAGGAGTGTTGCCAGACTCTTCTGTTTTTTTACATTACTTGCTTTTTTTTCTTTACTCAGCTGTTTTCTACTCATGCACGGCTACCCTTGTCACTGGTTCTTGCATCACTGGCATAGGCATCGATTATCTGCTGGACTATTCGGCTTCGAACCACATCACGTGAGTCAAAAAGGACAAACTCCACACCCTCTATCTCCTGGAGAATGCTCAGGGCATGGACAAGGCCACTCCTACGATGCCTGGGAAGATCGACTTGGGAGATATCTCCGGTTATGATGGCAGTCGACTGCTCACCCAGGCGGGTGAGGAACATCTGCATCTGCTCAATGGTTGTATTCTGTGCCTCATCAAGAATGACAATCGCATTCTGAAGGGAGCGTCCCCGCATATAGGCAAGGGGTGCTATCTCAATGCTTCCGTTCTCTTCCAGGCGGTGAATGACCGAAAGGCTTGTCATCGACTCCATCGCATCATAGAGAGGGCGAAGATAGGGGTTTATCTTCTGTGCAAGGTCACCCGGGAGGAAGCCCAGGCTCTCCCCGGCCTCAACGATAGGACGGGTCAGGATCAGTTTCTGCCTCTTGCCGGACAAGAGCAGGCTCAGGGCGTAGGCAACTGCAAGGAAGGTCTTCCCTGTTCCCGCTGGCCCGATCCCAAAGACCACCTGCTTCTGTTCCATAGCATGGATATAGGCTTCCTGTCGGACTCCCTTGGGGTAGGCAATGCGGTTCTGTACAACAATTGATGGCTTCTTGTGTGTATCTTCTTGTCCATCCAGGGCAAGATCCATGACAGAGCGGGAGGACTTGAGCCCTTGGTACTCCATGAATATCTCCGCCTCGCTGATATGCTCCTGCTCTTTTGCAAGATTCATCAGACGTGGCAACAGCCTCTGAATCCGTTCTCCAGATCTTCCATCGGGACATGCATATGATAGTTTTATACCTTTGGCAAAGAGCTCACAGCCGAGCAAGGCTTCCATATAGGGCAGATTTCGGTCGTTTATGCCACACACACGCTCCATCTGCTCTTCATTATCAAAATCGATACTGCTTTCCATCTCCCACCTTACGAAGAAGTGCTCTGAGTCCATACACCTGACGACTCAGTCCACTTTTCATCAACCTTGAGTTCCGGAATCGTCTTCCATTGGAGGAAGACCGAAACAACCGGAACCCACTTGTACTGATTATCCAATAATACAACACTTCCCGTATATTTACAATTCAAGGACCAATCCTCCATATAGTGTATCAGCTCTATGGCTATGGAGTTCATATTGAACTGGGTGGCATTCCTGCCCCCACCAGTCAGGTCAAAGGAACGCATGAGATCCTCCCACATCAGGGGGAAGGAGAATCCATTGCTATCATAATAGCGATAGAAACCCCTGTTTGAGCTGGTGAGGGAGAAGGAGAAGTCAAGGAACTCCGCTATGGAGAATCCAGCCTTGGCAGTCAGGCTCAACGAGGTGGCATAGGCATCGATGAAGCTGATGTTGAGTCTTGCATCAAGACCGAGCTGCAAGGCAATACGTCTCTTCCACCAGGAGAAGGTGAGCTCCTTGACGGCTACCTGGAAGGTGAATCTCTCTGCAGAGAGTGCATCCGATGGCCCTGCATAGACTAGCGTTGAGGTAACAGAGGGAATGGAGAGTGTCGTGGTGAGGTCCTTGAAGTAGTTAGGGCCATGCAAGGGCGAGGATGCGACAAAGGTAAAGCTCTCCTTCACGGTGAACTGCCTTGAGAACAGACGAAGCAGACCACTGCCGGAGAGTGTCAGGGGGGACCACCTGTCGCTACCAAGAATTTCCAGGTCATAGGTGCCCAGCAGGGAGAGTTCCACCCCAGCGGTGGTGAACTTCGCAGATGAGGAGAAAAGCTGTGGTGACAGGCTTCCTTGCTTGTCGATAACCTTCAGCGAACTGGATAATGCCCAGGGTCCGATCGCATACCCCAATGCCGGCAACAAGGACGGTGTCAGGGGATAGAGGGTGGCGGTGAGAGAGGGCGAGAGCGTTCCCTCACCTAGCTTGAAGGACTTGGCTAGCTTCAGCTGGTGTTTTGTCACATGCTCGCGTGTATATGCAAAGCTCGTCTCATGCGACTCGTACGTCAGTCCTTGTGAGTCACGGAAGGTATAGAGCCTCCCCTCCAAGGCATATGAGAGGCCAATGAGCGGAATCGCTGCATTGGTTGCACTGTTGAGGCGAAACTGCCGTGTCAGGTAGGTAGCCTTGGTCCTGTCCTCACTGGTGATCAATGGTGCGGAAATTTTCTGGTTGAAGGTAAGATATGAGGGGTGCAGCACCGCATTGAGGGTAAGGCTTGGAGTCGTTGAGGTATAGATGTTCTTGTTCGTAGCCCACGTCGCATTGGGATCGTCAAGGTTGGCCACTGAGTATATCAGCTTCTCATCGATTGAGTACCCGAGGGTGACGGATTGTTTTACTTGTGTTGGGACACTGCGTTTTTCTTGGGCAAGGGTGGGAACATACGCCTTGTCCAAGGTGGCATCGAGGACAAAGGGCTCCTGTACTGGTAGTGCACCAGGGACAGCACCCCTTGCAGCATCAAAAATGGCTTCGCTCTCCTTCTTCTGCTCAAGGGTCCTTTCCCAGGAGAACAGCTCCCCGCTGATGGTGGCCTGCAGCTCGGGCAGCGTGAGTTTCTGTACCCTGTAGCTGTACAGGGAGCTTGCCGTATCTTTTTCCCACTGCCAGTCCATGGAGGCGTTGATGGTGCTTATCCTGGCCACCTTGATGAAATTGCCAAAGATCTGTGTTGGGAAGTTGAAGCTGCCATTTGCCTTCCAGATATAGCTATTCACATCATTCATATGGTCTGTGGGAAACTCCTGTCGTTTGCCGAACAGCGAATCAAAGGAGAAGGAGGTGAGCCTGTTCCCATAGAGTCGACGAACCGAGGGGTCAGAATAGAAGGGCATGGTAATGCTCAAATCTGCCCAGGAGGTATCGACTACGAACTTGTTCTCCCCAAACAGGCGCACCTTAGGGAAATCCAGAGAGCGTGTGAGGGTATCCTTCCCATCCGGGTGGACGGCAAGACGCATCTGGGTGTCGAGGACCACTTTCTTGGATAAGAAGCTGTTGTGAGCTTCCACCCCTATGCTGATACCACTGGTTTCATAGGAGTCTGCAAGCAGGACCATATAGGAACCACTGTCGGATGTCCACTGCTCAAACGCATTCATCTGCCCCTCTCTCGGGCGGTAGACACCCCCTGAGGGTACAAAGGATGCATCCACTTCCCCTGTAAGGAGGCTGGTAAAGCTGCTGCTCTCAGCTTTCTTGAAATTGGGATAGGTTCCATATATCTCAAAGGTGGTGTTCAGGAACATTCCCCTGTCACTGGAAAACCCGATGGCTGGATTTCCCACCATCCTGACACCGGGGATAAAGAAGGCAGGTACCCAAAATACCGGGACCCTGCCGATGGAGAGGTATGCATTCTTCACCAGAAGATCGCCGCCACTGAGAAAGGCCAGGCTATCTGCTGTGATGGATGAGTAGGCATGCTTCTCGTTGGTAGTGATGAATCCCCTATCAAAGTAGATGCCATCGCCACTTCCATTGTAGGAGATGAGATCTCCTGTGGTGAAGAATCGGACATCCTCATCCTCACTGTTTTTTCTCTCTGTAGTGGTAGTCCCTCCTGTGACCAGAAGTGCCTTGCTTGCCCAGTTGAGCGTCACGATCTGACCGGTCACGGTCTGCACCGTCTCCTTGGATTTCCCTTCATCAAGGACTACATCCCCAAAGGCTACAAGCAGGGTATTTTCCAGGTCTACAACCATCCTGTCTGCAGAGAGCTGCTGTACCTGATCTTCATCGGTGAGTGAGAACTCCACCACTGCATTGCCCTGGAGCACCACCAGCGATGATAGGCTCCGGTCGTTGGAAACTGAGTCGGCACTCTTGATTTTCAACGTGTAGGTTTGTTTGGAAGAGGGGCTCTCTTCAAGGGCTAGGGAGGTAATGCCATGGTATGTATAGAGAGAGGCCCTCATCTCAGAGGGGGTGCCTGCGGGCAACTTGCGAAGGTTCGTCATCGCCACCAGTTCCTCCTCTGTTGCCTGCTCTATGGAGAGGGCAAGCAGAAGAGGGTCATCAACTGAAAGGGAAGATACAGAAAAGAGACACACCAAAAACAGGAGTGCAAAGAGGATCGACTTTCTTAATCGTACAGGTTCAATCTGTTTCATGGAGCATCTGAGCAAGATAATACCCCGTGAAAGAGTCTTTGCATAGGGAAACTTGCTCAGGAGTTCCACAGCTTACCACCAGACCCCCCCTATCACCACCTTCCGGACCAAGGTCGATAAGATGGTCAGCCTGCTTGATGACATCGAGGTTGTGCTCTATGAGCACTACCGTATTGCCTCCATCGACAAGGCGATTGATGACCTCCATCAGCTTCTTCACATCCGCAAAATGCAACCCTGTAGTCGGTTCATCAAGGACATAGAGGGTCTTGCCAGTCCCATACTTGGAGAGTTCCAGGCTGAGCTTTACCCGTTGTGCCTCCCCTCCACTGAGGGTAATGGCACTCTGGCCGAGCTTGATGTACCCCAGACCGACAGATATGACAGTATCGAGCTTGCGTTTGATACGAGGTATGGGCGCAAAGAATTCCGAAGCCTCATCCATGGTCATGGCTAGGACATCAGCGATGTTCTTGCCTTTGTACCTGACAGAGAGGGTCTCCTTGTTGAACCGCTTGCCGTGACAGACATCGCACGTCACATAGACATCGGGAAGGAAATTCATCTCGATCTTCAGCGTCCCATCGCCCTTGCAGTTCTCACACCTCCCCCCTGATACGTTGAAGGAGAAGCGTCCGCTCTTGTAGCCACGCCCCTTGCTTTCGGGCAGGGATGCATAGAGCTCCCTGATGGGTGTGAACACCCCCACATAGGTTGCAGGGTTACTGCGGGGAGTGCGACCGATGGGGCTCTGGTCGATGTTGATGACCTTATCCAGGTGCTCGACACCGCTGATGGTGGTATATCCGTCAAAGTTAGGATTTTTCTGGGCAAGCTGACGCTTTACCGCAGGAAGGAGCACCTCATTGAGCAAGGAGCTCTTGCCACTGCCGGAAACCCCGGTCAACACGATCATCTTTCCCAAGGGGATTTCCACATCTATGCTCTTGAGATTGTTCTTGCGCGCCCCCTTGATGACAATCTTCTTGCCATTGCCCTTACGTCTTTTCCTGGGAATGGGAATGGTGAGCTTGCGGCTCAGGAACTGGCCGGTAATGCTCTCCGGGTTTGCCTCGATCTCAGACGGGGTACCCTGGGCGGTGATATAGCCTCCATGAATGCCTGCCCCCGGTCCCAGGTCGACTACGTAGTCAGCTTCGCGTATGGTGGCCTCATCGTGTTCGACAACCAGTACCGTATTGCCCAAATCGCGAAGGTTCTTCAGCGTATCGATGAGCTTCTGGTTATCCTTCTGGTGCAACCCTATGGAGGGTTCGTCCAGCACGTACAGCACTCCGCTGAGGGCACTGCCTATCTGGGTTGCCAGGCGTATGCGTTGGGCCTCCCCTCCGCTGAGGGTTGCACTGCTACGGTCAATGGTCAGGTAGGTCAGGCCCACATCACTGAGAAAGCGTAGGCGAGAGCGTATCTCCTTGAGTACCTGGGCTGATATGATCGCCTGGTTCTCGGTCAGGGAGAACTCCCTGAACAGCTCAAGGGAGTTCTGTACCGAAAGCCGGGTTGCCTCCATGATATTCATATCCTTGATGGTCACAGCCAATGCTTCGGGACGGAGCCTGTCCCCATGGCATGAGTCACAGACATGGGAGTTCTGGAAGGAGTTCATCCACATGCGTATCTGCATGCTGGGTGTCTCGTAATAGCGGCGCTGCAGATCCGGTATCACCCCAGGGAAGGGTTTTTCCACCCGATAGAGCTCCCTTCGTTTCTCCTTGGTGTACTCCATGACAAGGTTTTCCTTTGTTCCATAGAGGATTGCGTTGATGACATCAGGCTCCAGCTTGCTGAACGGGGTGTTCAAGGTGAAGCCAAAATGCTTCGCCAGTGCCTCAAAGGGAACACGTGACCACTCAGCCTCAGGATTCTGGGTAGCTATCGCACCCTTGTTGAAGCTTTTGGAGTAGTCGGGAATGATCAGGTCAGGGTCGAACTCTGTCTTGACACCAAGCCCATTGCAATCAGGGCAGGCGCCGAAGGGGTTGTTGAAACTGAACAGGCGTGGCTCAAGATCGGGTAGTGTAATACCACAGTGGGAACAGCTGTTGCGTTCGCTGTAGATCTCCTCATGCTCGGAGCCATCCTCAGCTATGAAGGTTATCTTCACCAGGCCATTGGTCATCTCGTTACAGGTCTCGATGCTGGAGGCCAGGCGCTGGCGGGCATCGGCGCGAAGTATCAGACGGTCGACCACCACATCAATGGAGTGCTTCACCTGCTTGTCCAGGGTGATGGTCTCATCTAGGTCTGTGATGACACCATCGATCTTGACTCTCTGGAAGCCTCCGGATTTGGCATCCTCGAACACCTTCTTGAACTCGCCCTTGCGCCCGATGGCAACAGGAGCACTCACGATGATGCGACTCTCATCCTGAGCCTTGTAGATGGCATCGATGATCTGGTCGACGCTCATCTCGGTAATCTCACGACCGCACTTGTGGCAGTGTGGGGTGCCGACACGCGACCAGAACAGACGATAATAGTCGTAGATCTCGGTGATGGTACCCACTGTCGACCGCGGATTCTTCTGGGTGGACTTCTGCTCGATGGCAATGGCAGGACTGAGTCCCTCCATGTAATCGACATCCGGCTTGTCCATACGGTCGAGGAACATACGAGCATAGGAACTGAGGCTCTCTACGTATCTTCTTTGTCCCTCGGCAAAGATGGTATCAAAGGCAAGCGAACTCTTTCCACTCCCGGAGAGTCCGCTGATGACTATGAGCTTGTTCTTTTCCAGTTCAATATCTATATTCTTCAGGTTGTGCTCGCGAGCACCCTTCACTATGAGTTTATTCTGCATTCCTTACCGCTTCCAATACTGCTTCCCTAGCCTCTTCAAGCTTGACTTTTCGAACCAGTTCACCTTTTTCGTACAGGAAGATATCCCTTCCGATACCTGTAATCGCTATGTCCGCATGCTTCGCTTCCCCAGGTCCATTCACCTGACAGCCCATGATGGCCACCGTCAGATCCTTCTGTACGCTCAGCAACTCTTTTTCTATCGACTGCAAGAAACCTTGTGAATCAAAGCTGTGCCGGCCGCACCGCGGACAGCTGACTATACGAATGCCCCCCTTGCGCAGACCCAAGGTCCTCAATAGCTCAACACCAGATTGCACTTCTGTCTCTATGTCCCCTGTGATGCTGATGCGAAGCGTATTGCCAATTCCTTGGGAAAGGAGTCTTCCCAAGGCCCAGGTTGAACGGGTAACCGATGAGACGACAGAGCCCGCTTCAGTCACTCCCAGGTGCAGGGGATACCCGCTTTGGGAGGCGAACAGCTTGTTTGCCTCATAGGTCATCTCCACATCACTGGCCTTCAGGGAGACCACTGAGTTGTAGAAGCCCAGTGACTCAAACCAGGAAAGATACTCCAAGGCGGTATTGCTCATCAGGATGGGCATGGGCTCATTGCCCCTGGGTAATGAACCGCTGTTCAGGCCGATGCGAATGGCAACATTGTTGTCCAGGGCACTCTTGACCACCTCATCCACCTTCCAACGGGCTCCGATGTTACCGGGGTTTATCCGTATCTTATGGGCGCCGCATGCAATGGCATCCAGGGCAAGCTTATAGTCAAAATGAATATCAGCCACCAGGGGTATGGGGCTGTTCCTGCAGAGCCAGGAAAAACTTTCCCTGTCATCTGAACTGGGATAGGAAAAGCGCAGGATGTCACATCCCATGGCATTCAGAGCCCCAATGCGCCTGAGCAGCTCGTCCAACAAAATCCTATCGTGCGGAATTGCACTGTCATACATGGTTTGCACAAGGACCGGCAGGCCCTTGCCTATTTGTGTATCGCCAATGATGGCTCTCTGATTGTCTCTCATGATACGTCCTCTCTAACGGTCAAACTCTACCGTTTTTACCCTTCTTTGTTAAGTCCTTGGTAAACGTTTGTATAGCTTTTAGATATCAGTGATAGTGAAGAGGAGTTTTCGTACCACTGAGCTTTTTCCTGAAGCTTCCATACCCACAGTGTGGGGCTCCCCTGGCATAAACAGGGCAAAGTGTCCCTGCTGGGCATGGATAACGCCAATAGGGTCAGCAGAGAGGGTTGCCATCCCTCCCTTGTCGAAGGAGACCGAACGGGCATGCTCACGCCAGGAGAGTGCCATAAGCTCCTCCCCGGACAACAGGATGTGGATCCGGGTCTTCTCTTCAAACACCTGATAGGGACGAGGTTCTGCAGAACTTGCATATTCGACAAGGTCGCATAGGATGCGAGGATTACCTGTAGCATACGTGCCGACAGACATGGAATCCCACTGTTTCGCCTCCAGAAGAGCGTGGACAGAGGGAAGTACATCTATGAGAGAGGTATAGTGGGAAAGGGACGAAAGCTCATCATATATCATGGATATTCCTCTTTTTCTGATATTCTTCAGTATACAGATTTCAGAGAGAAGGACAACCTTGGCAAAGATGAGCTTTCAGAACATGCTGCAAGAATCCTATTTTCTTGTCATCAGCACCAGCAGGCCAGATACTACGGCAGCTGCCCCACCTATGAGGTACCACATGGTCTCCTTGCTGAAGGTGAAGCCCAAAAAGGACCTGATGGATTCTGATACAGACTGGGAAGCAATGTACCCACCAACAAGCAAGGCGATTCCGCCTACAAACAACAGGATTCCAATAATTCTTGAACTCATATACACCTTCCTTAGTAGTCGTGTTCGATTTGACCAATGGGGAGCAAAGAACATCGTTTCATGCTGTTTCCACTGTAGGGAAATTTTCTCTCTAGGTACTATGCGACTACATACCTACAGAAGTCAATCCATCCTGTTCTTGCTCGCACTAATTTCTCTAGGACATCCCTGCCTCATATCCTTACCGAGAGTACTACAACACCTCCTAGTTTTCGGCAGTAGGTGAATTCCCTTGCAGCTAAGGCACTTGACTTTTATATTGTAAACAACTATATTGCGTTATATGGAGATTATACAGATGAAAAACCACTTTTTAGAGAGCATCGCCCTCAGGCGATCGATATATGACCTTGGCAATACCCTTCCTGTTTCGAAAGATGAGGTAACCAAGACAGTGCAAGAGGCTGTGCGCACCAGCCCTTCCCCATTCAATTCCCAGAGTGCCCGTGCTGTCATTCTCTATGGGGATGAGAGCAAGAAGCTTTGGAAGATTGTTCTTGATGCCCTCCTGAAGATCGTTCCTCCACAACAGGTAGCTGATACCAGGAGTAAAATCGCTTCCTTTGATTCTGGTGCTGGCACTGTGCTGGTATTCGAGGAGATGGCAGTTATCAAGAAACTGCAGGATGATATGCCACTGTACAAGGAAAACTTTGCCCTATGGAGTCATCATGGCACTGGGCTTACCCAGTTCTCCATATGGTCTGCCCTGGCAAACATCAAGGTAGGTGCCTCACTCCAGCACTATGGCAACCTCATAGAGGATGAGGTGAAACAGGCTTGGGACCTCCCTGCAACCTGGTCACTCATCGCCCAGATGCCCTTTGGCTCCATCAAGAGTCCTGCAGGAGAGAAAACCTTCCAGCCGATCGAAGAGAGGGTTCTGGTCAGGGGTTAAGACCCAATCCACCAAACTATACATATGCCAGCAGAGAGCCTTGCAGCATCTTTGCTGGCATCTTGTTTTCCCAAGCATCCCTTCTGTATTATACGAACAGTTCGTTCTATACTGAAGGAGGAGGAAATCAGATGACAAGCACCTTTGAAGGACCTATGTACCTATGCATGTACGACTCACCCTTCGGTCCCATTACTCTCCAAAGTGATGGCGAGGCCCTGACAGGATTGGATTTTGGTCTGACAGATCATGCTATGAAAACCACCTCTCAGCTGGAACTCTTCACCAGGACCAAGGGCGAACTGGACGAGTATTTCAGCGGCAAGAGAAAGCAGTTTACCATCCCCCTGAGGACAAGGGGCACTCCCTTCCAGAACCAGGTATGGGAAGCTTTGCAGACAATCCCGTATGGAGAGACCCGCTGTTATGAGGATATTGCAATCCAGATAGGCAATCCCAACGCTTGCCGTGCCATTGGCATGGCAAACAACCGCAATAGCATCGGCATCATCATCCCCTGCCATCGGGTGATAGGAAAGGATGGATCGCTTGTCGGGTATGCCGGTGGTCTTGATAAGAAGATTGTGCTGTTGGAGTTGGAAAAGAGATTCGTATAGCTCTTTTCATCCTCCATTGGGGGTGCTGCTTACATAAGTAATGTGAGAAGAGGAGACTGTGCACGAAGCAGCTTCTGAACCTCATGCATTGGTTCGTACACACTCCCCTGCTGTTTCTCTTCTTCCCGGATGGAGGATCTCACCAGACTATTGCAGGTCCTTCTTCATCCTCTGAAACTCCTCAACGGAGAGTTCACCCTTGGCATAGCGTCGCCTGATGATTGCCATTGCCTCTGATTCATCATGGAGCTGACGCTTCCTTTTCCCTATACCGACAACAAGCAGCACAATTGCCACTGTCACCAGAACCATAAGGCTGATCATCAACCAAAACCCCAACGGTGAATCCATATAATTCAAACAGGCAAATCCTCGTGACATGCCTCTGTAACCCCAATTGTATCCATGCATCTACAACCTCCTAATTCCTGTTGCTCAGCTCTTCCTTCATACGAAGAAACTCATCTTGTGAGATTGAACCCTCAGCATACCTCTGCTTGAGAATATCCAGTGGGGATCGCTCTTCCTGCCTAGGCCTCTGATTTCTCGTAATATCTGGATTACGAAACACAAGGTAGAGTATCAAGACAATAACCAATAGTGGTATAAACATCATAATCTGCTCCTTATACCCCTAAGGGGTATGTATTCATCTTCAACCCCTTTGGTAATTTTGTCAACCAATAACCCTAGCATTTTACTAGGCTTATAAGATATACAGGAACTTCTGTCTGGTCATATCACGTTTATAGTGCTGTGGGTACAGGAATTACAATATTTGAGATAACCTTGCTAAATATCTATGCATTACAGGTTTAGAGAGGACCTGATGCACATACACCACGGAACACTCCTTTGAGGGAGTGTTCCGTGGTGTATGAGAACCGTTGTTCGGTAGCTTCTTATTGCAAGGCAAGCAAGCTAAAGACCAGAGTAAAGAGAGCGACAGTCTCAACGATACCGATGACGATAAAGTAGTTGGCTGTTCCCTTTCCGGTCTCTGCCAGGGCATCACAAGCACAAGCACTGGTCTTACCCTGCATCCAGGCAGAGAGTCCAATGGCCAATCCACCAAAGACTCCGACTCCTAAGGCGAGAGTGGAGGAAGCGCCTGCAGCAATTGCGGCAGCAATGAAATTCATGAGCAAAAATCCATAAATGGTCTGTGTCAGGGGAGCTCCTGCGAAAGCAACCATGATAAACGGAGCGGGCTTACCGTTTGCGTAACACTTCTTCCAGGCGCCGACTGCTGCCTGAGCTGCAGATCCTGCACCAAGACCGGAACCTAGGGCTGAAAGGGACAAGGCGCAAGCCAGTCCGATAAATTCCAAATTAGCCATGTTTTCTCCTTAGTTGTTCTTAAACAACGATTCAGTTTTCTTGTACCGTCTGTGAGAACGGTTCATATGAGATTCCAGTCCACTCCATACCGAGTTGCCCGGAAAATTCCAAAAGATTCAGCCGTACACCATGTACGACTACAGAGAGCAGACCCATAACCAGGTTAAGTGAATGCCCGATTACCAGGACCAGGAGACCCGCGATGGCGGCGAAGCCTGTGAGCATTCCACCAGCCATACTGTTGAAGCTCTGTGCTATAGCAACAGAGGCCATGCCAACAGCAAAGAGTCTGATATAGCTCATGATATTCGAGAAGCAGCTGATGGTATTCAGGAAGGTGGTAAAGAAGCCACCCAAACCGGCAGCAAGCCCCTTACCAAACCGAATGCCGGGCCCTTGGGCACCAAAGACCACAACCAGGACAAACCCAAGCCCGACTGCCACTCCTACCATGGCGTAATTTACACTCTCCCCTACTACAAGTTGCAGTACGACAAAGTAAAGGGCCAATACGTCGATCATCCAACCGACATCGGCAAACAGGCTCAAGTCCTTCTTGGGTATCTTATGAACGATATTCAATACACAGGCCAAGGAGAGCTGTACCGTGCCTATGATGAAGCAGAACTTCATGACCTGGTTCTGGGAGGTAACCGCATCAAGGCCAAAGAGCTCAGGATAGTTGGAGATCGAAGGGATGACCAGCTTCTGTAAAAATGGCATGGATTCAAGTATCATCCTGGAACCGAACCACGTACCAGTCAACGAACCCCAGACAATGGTTGCAACACTCAAGACATAGATAAGCAATACCATGGTAGTGGCTTTTCTTTCCTTGATATGCATACCCACAGCAGCCAACAGGAACACCAGGCCATAGCCTGCATCTCCTATGATCATGGCAAAGAACAAGGTGAAGAAGAGCAAGAACCAGAGGCTGATGTCATTCTCCCTATAGCCTGGAACCGTACCCAGGATATCAAACACAGGCTTGATGATGCCAGTACCCCTGGCATACTTTACCTTGGTAGGAGGTTCGTCCTCATCTGAGGGGTCGACTATCAAATAGGCCCACCCTTGGTTCGAGGCAAACGTCCTGAAAGCCTTCTCCTCAGGTGCGGGAAGGAAGCCGGTGATCCAGCAAAGGTCATCCCCTCCATCGGTGGTGGCTGAAACCTGGTCAAAGCGAAGTTCCTGCTCTACACGGTCGAGCCTGTGCTTATAGGCATCCAGATAGATGGCACCTTCCTTGAGGCTGGCATTGATCTCGACAAGGCGTTGCCTGTCGTAGGCATTGCGAGTCTCGAGTTCGCCAAGACTCATTTCAGGAATAGTGAAGCGTGTAGCCCCAACCGAACTTGGAAGTTCTGCACCCACGACAGCTATTGCCTGGAGAGAACCCATAGGAGCGAGTTGGATATAGAAAAGCCCTGAATCGAGAGCCTTCAGATCCTTCTTGGAAAGGGTATAGAAGGTGAGGGAAACCCCTTCCCTTCTAAGTTTGGCAATCTCCTGGGGGTCAAAATCACCCCAGGGTCGCAACTGCTCGATACTTGCACTATCCTTGGTGACCTCCTCCTCAAGTTTCGCCCTTGTGTCAAGCTGCTGCAGATATCTCTCATGCAGCTCGACAAACACCTCTTCAGAGACACGTTTCTGCTCGGGGAGCTTCTTGGCATCAGAGCTGTCAAGGATGGCGGAGCGTACCTTTGTCAATTCAGAGTGCTGTTTCTTGAGCTCTTCACCTGTCTCAGTGCGGACACTCTCTGCAAAGATGTGCATGACACCCTCTTTTCGAAGAGTCTTGAGCATAGAGTTCTTATTGTGGGCCTGTACGATGACAGATACTTTTTTCATGGGAACAATCATATCAGGCCTCCTTTACCAGTTTTTTCTTGGCAATCTTTCCCCGAACGACAGCTGCGGTCTGCTGATCACCCAAATAGATGGCAATCTTACGGATATTCTCCTTCGCTTCAGGAATCTTTACCTTCTCAAAGAGATTCACCCTCTGGCTGGTTGTCCTCAGTTCCTTGTTCAGCAGTTTCACCTGCTGTTCAAGGGTAGCGATGAGTGCATCAAAGCGGGACACATCTCGCAGACTCTCCAATGCCTGGTCAACCCAAAGCGGGTAGTCATCCAAATCATAGCTGATGCTCTGGAAGGAAAGTTCCTTGAAAATGGGTATGGATACACCGGCAATATTGCCTACAGCACGTTCTACCCTATCGATCTTAATGAGATTATCCAGATCCAGCTCATCGGAGAAGACCGCATTCTCGTGAAATACAGCAATCCACACCTGCATCGCTACGATCAGTTGCTTCTGTTTCTGGCGCATCTCAGCTACTTCAGTCTCTATCTGTCGAATGACCATCTGCAACTGCTGTTTCTTCAGTTGCAAGGTCGGCAGATAGCGCTGATACTGCCTGAGGCTATCCTTCTGCAGCTTCTGCTCGTTTTTCGTCAGTTTGACGGCCATCATTCCCCCTTAGTCAACCGACTTGTTCGGCCAACGGTTGAGAATCAGATCGCTATTCAATCCTGTCTCATTCGGTTCAAAACACTGGGCAAGAATCTCCCAACCCAAATCCAGAGCCTGTTCGAGAGGAATGTTGACACTGAGGTCCATCAGCTTGTCCTCGAAGAGGGCTCCATACTTGAGCAGTTTCTCGTCCCACTCGGTCATCATGAAGCCCATGGACTTCTTCTCCACCGACTCCTTGTAGGAAGCGAACAGCTTGATCATGCCATCCATCAGGGCGCGGTGGTCATCGCGGGTATCCTTGTTGACCTGCTGCTTCAAGCGGGACAGTGATCCGAAAGGCTCGATCCTTCCTCCCTTGAGGTAGTACTGCCCCTCGGTGATGTAGCCGGTATTGTCCGGGACAGGGTGGGTGACATCATCTCCGGGCATGGTAGTGACAGCAAGGATGGTTACCGAGCCCGCACCTTCAAAGTCAACTGCCTTCTCATAACGGGAAGCAAGCGAGCTGTAGAGGTCTCCAGGATATCCTCGGTTGGAAGGCACCTGGTCCATGGTAATCGCCATCTCCTTCATGGAGTCGGCAAAGTTCGTCATATCGGTAAGCAGGACCAGAACCTTCTTGCCATCGAGGGCAAACTTCTCTGCAACGGCCAAGGCCATGTCAGGGACAAGGATACACTCTACTGTAGGGTCACTTGCCGTATGGACAAACATGATGGTGCGGCTCATCGCCCCATTCTTTTCCAGGGTGTCCTTGAAAAAGAGGAAGTCGTCATACTTGAGTCCCATACCACCGAGGATGATCAGGTCAACCTCAGCCTGCATGGCAATCCGTGCCAACAAGGGGTTGTAGGGCTCACCGCTGATCGAGAAGATCGGCAGTTTCTGGCTCTCAACGAGGGTATTGAACACGTCAATCATCGGAATACCGGTACGGATCATGTTCCGGGGGATGATTCTCTTGGCTGGATTGACTGCAGGTCCACCGATGTCAATCATATTTTCAGTCAGGGAAGGGCCCTTGTCACGGGGCTTGCCCGTTCCATCAAACACGCGTCCCATCAGGTTGTCACTGTAGGAGACCCGCATGGGAATTCCCAGGAAGCGGATCTGATCTCCGGTGGAAACACCCTGGCCACCTGCAAAGACCTGCAAGGAAACCAGGTCATGGTCAAGCTTGATGACGTTGGCAAAGCTTTCACCCTGTTTTGTGCTGACAATTGCCAAATCCCCATTGCTGATCCCTTCGGCACGTACGGTTATGACGTTTCCTATGATCGATTCTATCTTTGAATATACTTTTTGCATCATCTACCCCTTACATCAACTTCTCGGCAACACTGTCAAACTGTACGAACTTGCTCTTGTAGAGTTTCTTGATCTCACCCTCAATCTGGGTGAACCGTTCACTCTTGAACTCAACGTTATTCCAGTCAAGGAAATGCTGTCTGACAGTATTGAAGAAGGAACGAACCTGTTTCTTGTTCTCCAGCTCATAATTGGCTGCAAGGACCGTGAACAACAGTTCAAAGACATGACGCTGCCTTTCTATCGGAACTGATGCGTCTATGGGGTCAAAGGAGTTCTGCTGCAGATAACAGGCATCGATGAGTTCACTCTTATGATAGATGGCATAGTCAGCGATGGAAGTACCTTCCTCACCGACAACCTTCATCATCTGGTTTACCTCACTACCCCGGAACAGGATAGAACGGACAAACTCGACTTTCTTGCTGGTAATGATACCCTCATACTTGGACCATGACCCGAGAGGGTCAATGGCAGGATACTTGCGTGCATCACTGCGTTCGCGGCTCAGTCCATGGAATGCACCGACAACCTTCAGGGTTGCCTGGGTTACAGGCTCCTCAAAGTTTCCTCCGGCAGGACTTACTGTTCCCCCGATAGTTACCGAACCGATCCTACCATCCTTGAGGCGCACTTTTCCTGCACGCTCATAGAACTCTGCAATACGGCTTTCAAGGTATGCTGGGAATGCCTCTTCACCGGGAATTTCCTCAAGACGGCCACTCATCTCACGCATGGCCTGTGCCCAGCGAGATGTGGAGTCAGCAAGCAGGAGAATATCCAAGCCCATCTGACGGTAATACTCTGCCATGGTAACGGCGGTATATACGGATGCTTCACGGCTTGCGACCGGCATGGAGGAGGTATTGCAGATGATGATGGTCCGCTCCATCAGCGAGCGCCCGGTCTTGGGGTCGGTCAGTTCAGGGAACTCCTTGAGTACCTCAACGACCTCACCGGCTCGCTCACCACAAGCGGCGATGATGACAATATCAACATCAGCATTACGGCTGGTCATATGCTGCAGAACTGTCTTGCCGGCTCCAAAGGGACCGGGAGTACAGTAGGTACCACCTTTTGCGACAGGCAAGAAGGTATCTACGATCCTGATCTTGGTCACCAGTGTCTCATCGGGGCGCAAGCGCTCCTCATAGTTGTTGATGGCGCGCTTGACAGGCCAGGTAAAGACCATGCTCAGTTCACGCTTATTCCCTTTGGGATCCTCGACGGTGGCTATGTTCTGCCGGACATTATAGGTCCCCTTCTTCTTGATGGCAGTGACTTTCCAGTCAACATCAGCAAAGGAGAATGGGAGCATGATCTCATGGGTGAACAGCCCTTCAGGGACTGTCCCGAAGGTATCTGCAGGACGCAACACATCACCGACCTTCACCGTTGGGGTAAACTCCCAGTCCTGGTTGGGAATGGGATCCAGATAGACACCCCTTTGCAGGAAGAAGCCACACTGTGCAGCCAGTTCAGGGAGGGGGTTCTGCAGACCATCATAGATCTGTTGCAACAGACCGGGTCCCAGTTCGACACTGAGCATCTCGTGGGAGAACTCTACAAGATCCCCCACGCTGATCCCCTCAGTCATCTCAAATATCTGCATGGATGCAATATTCTTGTTGACCTTGATTACTTCGCCCTTGAGCTTGACATCCCCCAGGAGGATGAATCCAACTTCGTTCTTTGAGATGGCGCTGTCAAACTCTACAGAAACCATATTGCCGTTGACGCCAATAACACGTCCACTTGTATTTGCCATATCCAACTCCACTACGTATTAGCTATTTCAGTCTGTAAATTGGAGAAGAGGCGCTTGAATTCAGCATTGCCCTCCTCCTTGGTAAAGAGATTCTTGCGCTCCAAAAGCTGCAGCTTTACTGCATACGTGAGCAAAGCCTCCACATCGAAGTAATGCAAGGCTGAGATCTCATTTAGATAATTCCACTTGAGGGCAAGCAAGGAGAGTTCAGCTTCCAGGACGTTCTCATTTGAGAGAGCCTGTCGCACTGTCTCGGCAATGCGAAATTCCTTATCCCCATCATTGCGATATCTGGCCGCTGAAAGACCGAGCTTTTTGCTTCGTTGGTCATTCAGCTCCTTTTGTATCATGGAAGCGAACTGTTGCCACTTCTTGAGAAAAGGATGGGAGGATGCCCTGCCCGAAAGGGCAGATGCGATAGTCCGGTAATCTCGCTCGCTTACCTGGGTCCTGCATTGCTCGAGGAAAGAGGCCGTATCAAACGGGACCTGACTCTCATAGCGCAACAGGGGAAGCGTCGCGACCAGATAGTAATAGGAAGCCATCTCTGCTCCTTACTTCGCTTGTGCGAAGACTATTTCGGCAATGGCTGAAGAGAGGAAAGGAGCCATGAGGTTGGCAGTCTCTTCTGCACTGAAGTCGTAGAAACCAGATCCATCTTTTTCAGCAATGCGGAAACCGCTCTGCACCTTTTCCACGGCCTTGATTTCCAGCCCACCCTTGATCTTCTCGCTGAGTTCACTCTTCAGAGAAGAAGCAAGCTTCTTGAATTCCTTCTCATTGAGCTGGACCTCTGTCTTGTCACTCACATTGAGCTCTTTCACTACAGAGGCGACTAGTGCTGTCAGGGCTTCTGAACTGAAGGCCTTCTCAAGCCTCTCTACAAGCAGATTGTCAAGCTGTTTCTGGATGGCCTTCTTCAAGGAGAGCTGTACATCCCTACTTGCCTGCTGGAGACTTGCACGTGCACTCTGGTCGCGTACATCAATCTCTTTTTGTGCATCTTCGATAAGCTGGGAGGCACGTTTGCGTCCCTGGAAGACAATCTCGTCAGCCTGGGCTTTGGCATCAGCGATAATCTGAGCCGCCTCTTTCTGGGCTACTTCAATACCATCCTTACGGATGGAAGCAACCAAATCCTGAATTTGTTGAGCCATCTGATTTCCTACCTTGTAATATTGCAATATGATAAAGGATTCTCCATAAATAAGCAACAAAAGAAAAATCCCAACACCTGTGACAAACACGCAAAGTATTGGCTTTTGTGGAAAAAAATGCAAGGGATACGGCAATTTCCCATGCAGGTGTACAGAACCTCACATTTTTACTATAGTCATAGGCTATGAATACGACATACCTGTACAGCAACCATATACTGAGGGGAATCATCCGAATCTTCAACCTCAAGACAGAAAAGACCCTTCTGCTCAAGAGTGAAAACCTTACTCAAGATATCCAGAAAATCCGATTCGACCTTGATTTGGGAAATTTCCCCAACAAGGAACTGCAAGACGAGTATGAAAGGCAAGGGCTGGAAATCTATACCATCGATCCCCTGATCATAGCTGAGGAAAGGGAGAATCTCGACCTTCTTCTCAAGCAGGGGAAGAAAAAACTTGACGAGCTTGAGGTTCCATTCTACCAACATTGAAGCAATAGCAGCTAGTACCGCTCTCCTTCCATATGGAGGACAGAGATGTACTACCGAATGAAGTTTTCCAGTGAACGTGGTATCTATACAACAATTGCACAGGCAAACCAGTTGCTTGTGCGAGTCTACCTACACATAGGTGCGCAAGGGGGTACCATCCTGGATTATACCCTGCTTCCTACCCTCCTTGACCTGCTCATCTACCTGCCTGGGAATAGACCCCAGTTCACCTTCTTGAATCACCGGTACACCTTGGAGCACATTCCCGATTCAGGGGCCCTGCTCAGCCACTACAAGAACATCAGCAAGAGCCTTCCCCTTGCAGGGAAGAACTATCCCCTGTGTGGAACCTATGAGGCCTACCATGGCAGCAACTGCCTCAGTTCCCTGGGGAAGATGGGCCCTTTCCCCCAGGACGTAAGCATCCAGGAAATACTCGAGGAAAAAAGAAACAGAATGGAACGTCCTACCAACGCCCAGTAGTTGCGTAGGAATCCTTGCAATCCAGCAACCTATCCTGGGGAGGCTCCTTGCCAAGCTTTCTTGACTATTGGAAGAGCATCCTTTATATTATAGTTAATCTATAGTTTTAATGTGCTATAGATATTGGAGGTACATATGCACGTATTTCTCTGGATGCTGGGGTTTGTTGCATTGCTAGTGGTCCTGATATTGCTCAAAAGCAAGATGCACCTGTCATTTTCTAACCGGGTCTTTATTGCATTACTGCTTGGATCCGTATTCGGATTGACCTTGTTCTTCTTTGCTGACACATCTATCAACCAGGAAGTCCGTCGTTGGGTTTCCCTGGTTGGCTTCGGGTATGTTGATTTTCTCAGGATGCTGATCATCCCCTTGGTTCCGACAAGCATCATAGCAGGCCTGCTAAAACTCAGCAGCACCTCTGAATTGAAAGTTATGGGGGTCAGGACCATCGGGATTTTCCTGTTCACTGCGATAGTCGCAGGAATCATTGGATTGCTGGTGGGTACCCTATTCTCTGTCGGTACCGGAATGGCAATCGGAGAGCTTGCACCAAGGGAGGCGAATACGGTAACCAACCTGTTTTCCCAGTTCAGGAATTTCATCCCGTCCAATATCGTCAAGTCTGCAGCAGAGACAAACATGATTCCGCTGGTGGTATTCTCGATTCTCATTGGAATTTCTGCGATCATGGTGAAGACGAAGAAGAGTGATGCAATCAAACCATTCCAGGATATCCTGGAGAGTTTTCTCCAAATTGTCATGGAACTGACCAATCTCGTATTGAAACTCACCCCATATGGGGTGCTCGGTCTTACCGCCTACTGGTTGTCAAGTACAGGGATGGGAGCGTTGCTCTCTCTTGGGATTTTTGTCGTCGCCATGCTCGCAGCCTGTCTTTTGCAATTGTCAGTGGTTTACGGAGGACTGCTCGCTTCAGTGGCAAAGGTGAACCCCATCAGGTTCTACCGAGCTGCTAGCCCTGCCCTGTTGCTGGCATTCTCCAGCCGTTCCAGCGTAGGATCGCTGACCATGACCATCAATACCATGACAGACAGGCTGAAGGTGAATTCACGAGTTGCCAACTTTGTCGGTCCCATTGGCGCAGTCATGAACATGGATGCCTGCGGAGGAATATTTCCGGCTATGGTCTCGGTGTTTGCTGCAAATGCTTTCGGAGTCGACCTTACCACCTCCCAGTATGTCCTGATCGTAGTTGTCTCTGTCCTGGCAAGCCTGGGAAGCGCCGCAGTGCCCATGGGGGCAACGGCTTTCACCGTCATCACGCTGACAACGGTGGGATTGCCTGTCGAGGCTATCGGCCTGGTGGCAGGTGTCGACTTCATCGTCGATATGTTCAGGACCATGACCAATGTCGCCGGCGATATGACCACCTCAGTTCTTGTAGCCAACTCGCTGGGGGAGTTCGACAAGCAAGCGTTCACAACACAGGACTTCAGACACATCGTATAGGTGTGCACATCGAACATCGTTGGTGAAAAACCTGTAGTGGCAAGACGGAACGCAAGAAGGAATACGTGCGTATGATCGAGCCGAAGGTGGTGCAATCCCCTTTTGTCTCTGGCAAGAAAGGGGATTGCAATCACCTACGCTAGACAGATGGAGGCTCTCTCACACTCGGTGTTTGTCCTGCAGGAGCTAGGTAGCCCTCCTGTCCTTCAGGATTAGGTTGCGCACCGCTTCGACTGCAACCTTGATAGCTGAATCAGTGTCGTGGAACTTGGGATTGGACATGCCCAGCAGCTCGCGCTCCTGGTTGCCCACCACGAAGAAGACACTCCCACAGCGCGCCCCCAGCTTTGCGGCCACGACAAACAGCGCTGCGCTCTCCATCTCGCTGGCAAGAACTCCCAGACGTTTCCAGGCCTCCCACTTGTTGATCAGGTCATAGGAGACCGGCATCTCAGAGGGTGAATGCTGTCCATAGAAGGAGTCCTTGCACTGTACAACCCCGGCATGGCTGCGGTTTCCAAGTTTGGATGACGCATCCATCAGGGCGGTGACAACCTCAAAGTTTGCGACAGCCGGAAACTCAATAGGAGCGTACTCACGGCTGGTACCCTCCATCCTGACTGCCCCTGTGGCAATAACCACATCCGAGCCCATGACATCGAGGGCGATGCCCCCACAGGTGCCCATACGGATAAAGGTGTCGCTTCCACACTTGAAGAGCTCCTCCATCGCAATGGAGGCAGAAGGTCCTCCAATGCCTGTGGATGTCACCGACACCTTCTCTCCCTCCAAGGTACCTGTATAGGTGACATACTCACGGCTGTCGGCAACAAGGTGTGCATCATCGAGGTACCTTGCGATCAGGGGGACACGCTTGGGATCCCCGGGAAGGATGACATAGCGTCCCACATCGCCTTCAGAGATATGCAGATGATATTGGATACCAGTTCCATTCATGTAATCAGACATAGTTGACTCCTTTCAGAAAAAGCGTAGCATG
>CAZTXW010000011.1:0-21846 GCA_964617345.1 uncultured Sphaerochaeta sp.
TCAGTCTCTGTCTCATCATCCTTAGGCTTGAGGCGCCTCTCATCACGGTAGATGACCGGTGATGCCCCGAAGAGATAGTCATCATCGATAGCTGTCCTCTCCATCTTGATCATCTCCTGGGCTATCTTGGTGACACCCCTCCTGAAATCAGGGCTGTTGATCTCCACTACCGTCTTACCCCGTTGCTTGCGGTAGTGGGAGTAGTGCTTCCAGAGGCTGTTGGTCATCTTGGCCGTGGTCGAGGGCTTTCTCAGCAGCTCAAGCACTTCCTTACGGAACTTTGGCTCAAAATCCTTGAACTCATTTTTTTGCAATGCGGCCAAGGTGCGTCCCATCTCCCGTGCCCAGGTGTTGTCCAGTTCCTGGCACAGGAACTTCAGCCGGTACCACGCATCATACAGCTCCTGCATGGATGTGATGGCTAGGTCACTGAACCAGAGGAAAGCGAGCATCCTGCGTCTCCAGTCCCACCACTTCAGCGGGCTTTGCAAGTCACTTGCCGGGATGAGGAAATATCCCTTCTTCAGCAGTAGGGAACCGAAGGTTCCAGGAGGGTTCCCTCTCTTGGTACTCTTGAGGGTGGTGCGGTATACTCCACACGAGGGGCTTCCATCCATATAGACAAAGGCACGTGTATTGCACCGCTCAAGGGCCTCCATACAGACGTTGCATCCTTCGATCATATCCTCTGTCACCACCCTTCCATGACGGTTCTTTACCTGAGCTTCCCCTGTCCATACATCATCGCCTGTACCTCCGCTCAAATGCACAGGGTCCCGGGGTATGCCCATGCCAGCCATGCACTCGGGGCATACAGGACACCAGATGTAGTCCAGCTTTTCCCTGCCCAGGTGGGCAAGCATGTCAAAGCCTTTTCCGTTGTAGCGTACAGGACCACCCATACAGCAGAGGCTGATGCCTATGGGTATTTTTTGGGTGAGTATCACCGGTTGTTGCAAGTTCATTGATTTGACTCCTTGTTGGTTTCTTCATGCTAGCATGGATTGTTGCATAGTGGGTAGAATTACCAGAAAAATTACGCATGGTACACCATTTTCCCCTGCTGGAAAATAATAAAAAGTTTTTGTTGACAGGAGGGCAAATGTGCTTCTAGAATTAGTTCATAGTTTGAATGAATTAATTAAGAGGGAGTACCAATGAGCAAGATCAATGAACGGTATCGAAATATGTTCACCCTCTTCAGAACCCTTCGCCTTGAGGGGACGCTGACCCAGGCAGACTTGAAGGAACGCCTGCATCTGCAAGCCTCTACTGTCTCCTACCTGGTCAATGACCTCAGGCAACAGAACCTCATCATCAATTCGGAAAAAAGCATACAGACCTCCCGTGTTGGGAAACCCGGTCAGTACCTTGAGCTGGACAATGAGGTTGCCTATTTCCTTGGTCTGTATCTTGAGGAGACCTTCATCGATGCCCATGTCATCGGACTGGCTGACCAGGAGATTCATTACCAACGGTTTCCCCTGGAAGATTGTCCCCCAGAAAAACTGACCGATAGGGTTATTGAAATGATCCAACAGTTCACCTTGGTGCATGAGAATATCAAAGGGGTGGGGATAGCTGTTAAGTCGGTGGTCGATTCCAATGGGAATCTTTCCTCCTTCAAGCGAACTGTCATGGAGATGGAAGTCCCCAGGATATGGAAAGTGGAAGGGTTCAGCTCCAAGATTCGTGATGCATTCCCCTCCCTTTCTGTCATTGTGGAAAATGATGCCAATTGTGCCGCTGTCTACTGCCAGTCATCAGAAAAGCATGCATATTCGTCCTCCATGGTATTTGTCATCAATGTAAGACCCTTTGGCATAGGGTGTGGCATCACGATAGAGGGTGAACTTTTTAGAGGATTCACCGGATCATCCGGAGAGACATACTTCTCTAACCGAAGCATTCAGGATTTGGTGGAGGAGAACAATACGCATGAGGACCCTGTCAGGCTTATGGAAATGCTCAAGGAATCGATTCTCAAGGGTATCTATTTCCTGGACCCTGAACAGGTCTTTCTTACGGGAGGGCTTTTTTCTGATATTCCACAAACTGCAATGGATGAAATAGCCTCCCTGTTTTCCACTACCCCGTATCCCATCACCATCCTTGCCCAGGAACATGTATCACTTCCTGCAAAAGGTGCTGTCCTGCTGGTGGCGGATGCATATGTTGAGAACCTTTTATCTGGTATAGACAGGAGACAATCATGACTCGAGAAACGGCGTGGTATATTGCCACCAGAATCTTCAAGGTGCTCTTTACGGTATGGGTAGTCACCACGCTCATTTTCTTTCTCATCCGCCTCATGCCATCGAACCCGATAGAGCAGTATATACAGAATCTGGTAGTGCAGTATGGGATGACCTATCAGGAGGCGAATTCCCGGGCGGTATCCCTCTTTTCCATTGATCTGAACAAAAACGTATTCATCCAATATGTTGACTACCTCAAGGCAGCCGTCAGGCTGGACTTTGGTACCTCGTTCCTTTCTCCGGGAGTAAAGGTATCCACCATCATCGCATCGCGCCTGCCTTGGACGCTCTTTACCGTGGGTACCGGTCTCATCCTCTCGTTCCTTGTAGGGATCGTGTTGGGAGCCATCTCAGCGTATAGGCGTGATTCGTGGTATGAACCGATCATATCAGGGATGAGTTCGTTTCTCAGCGCTATCCCTGACTTTCTCATCGCAATCTTCATTATTCTCTTCTTTGGTGTATTTACCTGGGGAGGGACTAAAAGCATCATCCCGATATTCCAGATGCGAGGCAATTATGATGCCGGCCTTAGCGCAGGGTTTAACTGGCCTTTTCTGAAGAGTGTCTTTGAGCACGGATTCGGACCCATCATCACCTACTTCTTCTCACAGATCGGAATCTGGGTGATCCTGATGAAAGGGAGCACCACAGGGTGTCTGAATGCTGACTACGCCATCATTGCAAGGGCGAGGGGCCTGCATCCCAAGAAGATTCTCTCCTCGTATATCGGGCGCAATGCAATGCTACCCATAGCCACTGAGTTTGCCATGCGCCTTGGCTTCATCATCGGAGGATCGCTGATCATCGAACAGCTGTTTGTCTATCAGGGGATCGGCCTTGAGTTGCTGAAGGCAACCACCAACAGGGACTACCCCCTGATGCAGGGTATCTTCCTGGTCATGACCATTGCCATCGTCCTGTCAAACCTCTTGGCAGAATTAGTCTATAGCATCCTCGATCCTCGTATCAGGGCACAGGGAGGCAGGGAGCATGTCTAAACAGGTAACAGCAGCAGAACTCAATCTTACGACAACAACACGCCTGAGCCGAAATCTTCGTCACTTGCGGTCGGCCATCTTCGGAGACCCCATTGGTGCTCTTGGATTTTTTCTCCTGTTGGCTATCATCCTCATGTCGGTATTCGGTCCCATCTGGTTTCCCCTGGATACCATCAGCGACCCGAGTCAGCTGCTGAAACCCCCTTCAGCAGAGCATTTCTTAGGGACAGACCACCTGGGACGTGATATCTGGGCACAGATAGTCTCAGGAGGAAGGGAACTGTTGGTCATGGCCTTCCTGACAGCCAGCATCGCCGTGGTGCTGGGAATCTTCCTCGGCTCCTTCTCAGCCCTTGTGGGGGGAAAGCTTGATGAGATTCTGCTCTTCTTCGCTGATGTGTGGCTCACCATCCCTCGTTTCCCTCTGCTTGTCGTCTTGTCGGGCTTCTTTACCCTTGATGCCCTTGCCCTTGCCCTTGTGCTGGCGATACTCTCCTGGGCAGGCATCTACCGAACTGTCCGCTCTCAGGTATTGTCGTTGCGAAGCCGGGACTTCATTGAGGTTGCCTTTATGCTCGACATGCCCAAGCTGCATATCATTTTCAAGGAAGTGCTTCCCAATATGATGGGACTCATCGTAGCTAACTTCACCTTGCTCATGCGTGCTGCCATCTATTCGCAGGTGGGCCTGGTGTTCCTTGGCTTGCTTCCGTTGGACCAGAACTGGGGTGTGATGATCAACGTAGCGTGGAACCAGGGTGTCATCTACAATCCTGATGCCATTTGGTTCCTGTTGGCCCCAACCATCGTCATTTGTCTGTTGATCCTCTCTCTGGTCTGGATCTCCAGGTCGATGGAAGAGTTTTTCAACCCAGGGCTGAGAAAATGAGGAGTACCACCATGAAAAGGCAAGAAGATGCACTGCTGGAAATACAAGACCTCTCCATTGAATATCGCACAAAGCGAGGCAAGCTCCAGGCTGTCTTTGAAGCGTCGATGAGCATAGGGTATGGGGAATCTGTTGCTGTCATAGGCGAGTCAGGGTGTGGGAAGACGACCCTGGCAACCAGCATCGTGCAGATGCTCAGCCGTAACGCTGCCATCTCCAACGGAACGGTATCGTTTCGCAGGAAGGGGGAATCAGAGGTTATCCTGAACCACCTCAGTGAGAAGGAGATGCGCAAGATTCGCTGGAACAACATTGTCATGATGTTCCAGGCTTCACAGAGCTCGTTCAATCCTGTAACCAAGATACAGACGCAGTTCATCGACACAGCCCTTGCCCACAACCCACAGGCAAACGTGCAGGAGGTTATCAAGCGATCGAAGGATTTGCTGGAGCTTGTTTTCCTTGATGGAGAAACTGTGCTCAATGCCTATCCCCATGAGCTGTCAGGAGGAATGAAGCAGAGGACGCTAATGGCCCTTTCTCTCTTGCTTGATCCTCAGCTGGTAATCCTGGATGAGCCGACCACAGCCCTCGACCTGATAACCCAGAAGAAGATTCTGCATCTGTTGAACACGCTTCGCTCCTCCCAAGGGTTCAGCATGATGTTCATCACCCATGACCTGGGGATTGTGACCCAGCTTGCCGACAGGGTTGTGACTATGTATGCAGGCTCTGTTGTGGAGAATGCACCGACCAAGGTGTTTTTCTCTGACCCCCAGCACCCATACAGCAAAGGGTTGCTCAAGGCGATTCCTTCCCTTGACGCTTCCTTTGAAGAGCTTTATTCGATCCCAGGCTCTACCCCCGATCTTGTGGAGAAGATTGAAGGGTGCCTGTTTGCACCCCGGTGTGAGTTTGCCTTTGACCGGTGTACGAAAGAAATTCCGCAACTGAGAAAAGTCGGCAAAGATCGGTGGGCTGCCTGCCATCTCTTGGAGGAGGTCACTGATGTCACTCATTGAAATACGCAATCTGCAAAAGAGCTTCCATAACCGCAAAAACGGATCGGTGAATATCCTGCGTTCGATCGACCTGACTATGCAAGCCGGTGATACCGTTTGTGTCGTAGGGGAGTCGGGGTGTGGAAAGACGACCCTCGGCAAGATCCTCTCAGGTCTGCAGGGGTACAGTGGTGGCACCTTTACCTATAAGGGGGAAGAGGTCTCCACCCTCCGTAAGGAAAGCTGGAAAGCCTTCCGTAAGGATGTCCAGATGATTCACCAGAACCCCTACGAGTCGCTCAATCCGACTCAGATGGTCTTCGATATGATCGCAGCCCCTCTTCGTCGGCACAAGAGGATTCGAGACTTCGCCCCCCCTCTACGCTGAGGTAGTGCGCCTCTTGGAGATGGTCGGCCTTACCCCTGTGGAGGACTTCATTGACAAGTATCCGGCCAACCTCTCAGGGGGCCAACGTCAGAGGGTCTCCATTGCAAGGGTCTTGTCCATGGATCCCAAGTTCATAGTGGTCGATGAGGCCACCAGCATGATCGACACATCGCTGCGCATCAGCCTGCTTGCGACTCTCAAGAAGATTCAGCAAGAACTTGGTGTCGCCTACCTCTACATTACCCATGACCTTGCCTTGGGCAGGTATTTTGCATGGGGAGGGCGGCTTGCGGTCATGTATCTGGGTCAGATAGTGGAGCTGGGACCGACCGAGGCTCTGATAGGGGACCCCCACCATCCGTATACCAAGGCAATCCTCTCTGCAGGAAGGGTGGAGGATGAACACAGCTACGATCTGAAGGGGGTCGATATCCCATCCTTCAGGCAGATACCCTCAGGCTGTTCCCTCTCTCCCCGGTGTCCTGAGATGATAAGCGGGTTGTGTGACAGGATAGTCCCCCCTCTCCTGCTAGTCGGGGCCGATCGTTTTGTCTCCTGCCATCTCTTTGGTGAAGAGGGAAAGCCGTCGATGGCTGAGAAGGAGAAGCGATGAAAGCGGATATTCTGAGAATGTTTGCCCGCCTCATGCTTCCCATAGGTCTGGTTATCTTGATCTTGAGCATTTGGATACTTCCTTTTCAGGAGGGAGGAAGTGCCGAACGAATGATTACCTATATCAATATTGCGTTAGGTTCCATCCTGACGGTGTTGGGAGTGTTTCTTATCCTACGGGAAAGACACGATAGAAAAGACTCATGATTCAATCAAGGAGGTTGATATGAGAAAGAGATTTACTGGTATTCTAATTACCCTGTGCTTGTTGTTTGCCCTTGCTGTTGTGCCCCTGATGGCACAGGGAGCAGCAGAACCTGCAGCCCCTGTAAGTGCAGCTCCTGCTATGGCTCCTACCTTTGCAGGTGGTTGGCCGTATCCGATCCCCCCTACAGGGCATTACAACATGTTTGTTGCCAATGCCATCGAACTGAAGTTCTGGCGTGAAATGCATCAGCTTCCCTTGGCTTTGTATGTCAATGCGACAGGTGAATATACACCGATGTTGGCAAAGAGCTGGAAGATAGATGAAGAAGCAAAGGTCATGCATGTCGAGTTGCAGGACGCCAAGTGGCTCACCGGAGAGAAGGTGACTGCAAAGGATGTCTGGACAACCTTCTACATCTACCGTCTGATGGGTAACCCTGCATGGAACTACATTGAGGATGTAATGGTAGTATCTGATTCCAAGGTGGATTTTGCCATCAAGAATCCAACACCCCTCTTCGTCCGCAATGCCCTGCGCAAGCCTATCGTCGATACCCTGACCTATGGTGAGTATGCAGAGAGGACCTCTGACTTGGTAAAGAGAGGTCTGGATTCCTCTTCCCAGGAGTGGAAGAACCTTGTAGCTGACTTCAACTCATTCAGGCCAACCCTTGTCAATGCTACCGGTCCGTACTACATCGACCCCGCAAAGGTGAGCCAGGCTAGCATTGAGATGCCGCAGAACCCGAACTCCTTCCTCGCTGACAAGGTGAAGTTCAAGACCCTTACCATCTATAATGGTGATGTGCCCGATCTTACCCCCCTTGTCCTCAGTGGACAGATGGATTACCTGACCCATGTGTTCCCAGCTTCCTCCATGATCGCTTTCGAGCGTGCCGGATACAGCTTCGTGCAGCTTCCTGGTGTTGATGGCTTGGCTATCTATTTCAACCATGCCCTCAAGCCCCTCGATGATGTACGTGTGCGTCAGGCGATGGCCTATGTCATTGACCGCGACCGCATTGGCCAGCTCGCTCTTCCTGGTGTATCGGTCGGCGTATACTATGCTACCGGTCTTGGCGACGGAGTCACCAAGAGCTGGGTCGATGTGGACAAGTTGAACGCCTATCAGAAGGATGTTGGCAAAGCGGAGTCCCTGCTTCGTGATGCAGGTCTCACCAAACGGGGTGGCCAATGGTATCTTGCCAATGGCAGGCCTTTTGAACTCTCCCTGCAGTGCCCCAGTGGTTGGGCCGATGCCTCCACTGCCGCAACTGAAGCAGCTCAGCAGCTTACGGCCTTTGGTATCAAGACAACATTCAATGGTATTGAGTCAACACAGAGAACTCCCAATATCAACAGCGGTAAGTTTGAGATGGCGATGTCTTTCTTTGGAACCGGCCAGCCTCATCCGATGTATGCCTACGAGGGTCCTCTCTTGGCAAGCAACACTGGAAGCGGTGGTGTAGGAATCTCCTTCCCGATGGTCCAGAAGACCTCCCGTGGAACAGTTGATTTCAAGGCGCTCATTGAAAATTCCGTCAAGGGTTGGGATGTCCCTGCCCAGCGTAAGATCATCAGCGAGCTTGCCGTTGCATTCAACGAATTGCTTCCTGTGCTTCCGATCTACACCAAAGAGAGTCGTAACCTCTCCAGCAATGGATTGCGCACTGTCTGGGAGGGTCCTGAGAACCTCTATCGCAACTCCGCCGGTGATGACAACTTCGTCGTCTACCAGCTGTTGCATGGAATGATCAAGGCCAAGTAACCAGTGATCGGTAGGAGTCGCTATCTTGGGACAAGGTAGCGACTCCATCTCTCTTGCCTGTCATCTTGCTCCCACAACTGAAACGCTGAACGGTACTGATGCAACGCCCTAGTCTCTCTTGGTTTGTCTGTACCTCTTTTTTATGTGTATACGCAAAGTTTGCTGTATATCGTCATGTGAATACAAAGGCAGAAGGATTGCTGTGCATTATATACCACAACCCAAACACGTCACCAAACAAGACAAAACCTGTGATGCCCTCCTGGGCTTCTCCATCCGTACGATTCCCCCCGCACTGCAAGGCTACTGCCAGGCATTGCTTCCGTACGTAACCGAACAGGGGCTGCCCATTCTCCTTGATACCAAGTATGTAGAGGTCCCCAAGGATCTTCCCCATTGGGAAAGATTGCAGGACCAGGCCTACAGATTGGAGATAACCCCTAGCTCTGTATTGGTCAGTTCAGAGAGTGGGGCAGGCTTTCGTGATGCCATAGCCACACTACGCCAGCTATGGCTGCAGAAAAGCAGTAGCCTGCCCTGTGTGACAATTGAAGATTATCCCTCGATCCCCATCCGGGGCATGATGCTCGATGTCTCACGGGGGAAAATCCCTACCCGAAAGAAAATGGAGGAGATAGTGCTCCTTCTGGCATCCTATAAATATACCATGCTGCAGCTCTACATGGAGGACTGCTATATCCTGGAAAGTCATCCTGGTCTTGGGGTACTCAATGGATATTATGACAAGCAAGAGGTCCGTGCCCTTGATGAGTTGTGTAAGAGAGTCGGCATAGAGCTCCAACCAAATATCCAAAGCCTCTCGCATGTGCATGGCCTGGTACGAAATCCAGGATACCAGGAGTTAGCAGAAGGGCCGGCTCTCTTTAGCTTCGGTGCTGGCAACCCCGATGTCTCCTGTCTGCTCGATGATATCCTGGGAGAGGTATTGCCCTGGTTCAGCTCCAGGACGGTCAACCTCGATCTTGATGAAGCGTATGACCTGGGCACCGGCTATAGCAAGAAGGCTGTAGGGGATAAGGGTGCGCGCACCGTGTTCCTGGAACATATCAAGGTGGTGGCGGCCTTGGCCCGCAAGCATGGCTCAGAGAAGATCTTCATCTGGGGCGACTGCCTCAATACACATCCGGGCCTGCAGGATGAGGTCGATGATGATGTATTCTTCATCGACTGGAACTACAATCCCCTCGAACATTTTCCCTCACTTGATCATCATGACGGGAAGAAGAAACCCTTCTGGGTTGCACCGGGGACAAGTTCCTGGAATGGTCTCTTCCCTCGGGTACAGAATGCTAATGCAAATTTGAAGAACTATATCAATGAGGGGTATAAACGGCTGACTGAAGGTGTTTTGGTAACCCACTGGGGTGATTACGGCCATCATCAGCCGATATCCTTCAGTTATCATGGCTTTGTCGTAGGCTCTGAACATGCCTACAACGGGGGAGTGACTGCCCAGGAAGCATTGGATGAGGCAATGGAGAAACTCTTCTTTGTTGATGCGAAGCAAAAAGAGGGTTTCGATCTCTTGGCAGCAATCAATCTGTTGCCTTCCATCACCAACACCTTCAAGAGCCAGTCCTTCTATGCCCTGTTTGATGACCTGTTCAAAGGCCTCTCCCTGGTGGGCGACGATAGGTATCCCCCTATCTCACAAGCGACTTTCTGCCAGATACAAGAGCTGGCAAGCAGGGCCCTGCAGGCTTTCAGCGAAAGCCGCGCCAGTCTTACCTTCCATCAGGAACTGGTTCAGAGTGCAGCCTCGCTGGAGTTTGTCGGACGTAAGGGAATGCTCAGCTATGAGATACGGCAGGCCTTCGCCTCAGAGGATGTCGATGAAAGCAGCATCCTTGGCTGGATCATCGCCATCAAGCTGCTGTATCGTGATTTCCTTGCCCTGCGACATCGGTTTACCGAGCTGTGGGAAGAAGAGGCTGTGGACATAGGGCGGGAAGGGGCCCTGTACTTTTTTGCCCATGCCTCATCACGGTTTGCCGAGGCTGTCATCTGGTTGAACAAGCAGCGGCTCGCCATTGCAGAAGGCTCTCCCATCGATGTGAAGATGGATACGTATCAGGCTCATGAGGGGTATACCACCTTATGGACTGGCAACTGCACGAACCTTTGGGATCGTGCCTATCCCTGGAGATAACATACCCATGAAAAACAACCATACAACCTATTCACTCCTTCCTACTCCCCAAAGCTGTACCTATGCACCAGGAGCTTTCAGCGTGCATGAGGGAACACTAGAGATTTTTACCAACTCTCCCAAGATAGGGGAGAAGGTACAGCAGACAGTGCCTCGCTGTGAGATAGAGCTAACGAGTAAGGTGAACTCTGATAGCGAAAGGTTTTTCATACAGATAGGAAAGGCCGGCCAGAAGAAGTTAGATCCTGCCTTGTATGAAGTTCCTTCCCATCCCCAGGGGTATGCCCTGAACGTGGAGCACTCTTCAGTCTCTATCATGAGCACTACAGAGTGTGGCCTGTTTTATGGCTACACCACCTGGAAACAATTGGTCAGCCAGGGTAAGGGCACTATCGGATGCCTCTCCATCGTGGACTGGCCTGTCTTGGACAACCGGGGCCTGATGCTCGACATCTCTCGGGGAAGGGTCTTTACCCTGGACCATCTCAAGGACGTGGTGCTGACCCTCTCATCGATGAAGATGAATGTGCTGCAGCTCTATATTGAGCACACCTTTGCCTTCTCCTTTCTCGCAACTGTGCATGAAGGGTCAGAGCCGATAACAGCAGAGGAGATTCGGGTCCTGGATGCTTGGTGCCGGGAACACTATATCGAGCTGCAGGCTAACCTGCAGTCCTTTGGTCACTGCAACCGACTGCTCACCACCAAGGGGTACCGACATCTTCGTGAGAGCGACCTGTACTGGACGCTCTCTCCAAGTGTCGAGGAGAGCTACACCCTGCTCGATAGGATGTATGCAGAGTTCCTGCCCAACTTCTCTTCATCGATACTCAATGTTGATTCTGATGAAACCTACGACCTTGGCTCTGACAAGAGCGCTTCCTTGATGCGTGAGATGGGACAAGGACCGTTGTACCTACAGCATCTGTTGCGTCTGCGCACCCTTGCCAAGAAACAAGGAAGGACCCTTATGGTGTTCGGAGATGTGGTATTGCACCATCCTGAGTTGCTCAAGGATGTTCCCTCTGACATCATCTTCCTTGATTGGATCTATGATCCCCTTGAGGAGTTCCCGACACCCGCTAAGTTTGCTAAGGCAAGGAAGACATTCTGGGTGTGTCCGGGCACTGGAGCATGGAACAGTCTTTTCCCCAGACAGGAGGGCGCCTATCGCAACATCATGGGCCTCACCCTTGAGGGGATAGCGCAAGGCACTGAGGGGATGCTCCTATGCGACTGGGGGGATCATGGCGCCTATTCGATGCCGGCCTTCACCTACTTCTCCTATGCAGCCTCAAGTCAGGTAAGCTGGAGTGGCAAGGATCCTGGCCACGATGAACTCAGCAGGGCTTTCGCCCTCTGCATGGAAGAGCCTTCCCTGGAACATTTGCATACCCTCCTGCCTGAGATTCACCGCCTTCCTGCCCTCTGGTCGAAGAATCGCAGCCAGTGTGTGATAGCCCTGTTTGATGAACCTCTGCAAGGCAGGATGCTGACATTCCCCCTTCCCCCTGAAGATTTGCACTATTTCAAGGATCTTCCGCCTGGGGTAAGCGGGGTGTTGGACAAGGAGAGCCATCACCTGATGAGGCCCCTGTTCTCCCTTTCCAACGAGACCCTCGATGCTATCAGGGAGATAGCACAGAGCTCAAGACCCTTGGTTGCCGATCTTTCCGGTGCTTCTCTGAAGGCCCAGTATGGATGGCTCTGTGATGCTTTGGAGCTCCTCTCTGACAAGGTATCTCTTGGGCGAAGGATACGCGAGCGCTTCAAGGCCGCAGCCCTCGATTGTGATCAGGTTCTGGACTGGGAAGGCGAATTGAGGTTGTTGATCGGTAGGTATGCAAGATTGCAGATAGAGTTCATAGATATCTGGAGAAGCTTTGCAAGGCAGAGTGAGATAGCGATTACCCTCACGTATTTTGCCCATATCATGGAACGGCTTGATTATCTGAAGGCCTGGCTAGGTGTGCAACGGGAGGCTCTCCAGACAAATCATGAGGTTGACTACGCTTTTGCCAGCTATGAAACGGCTGGGTATCAGTCGTTGCCGACATACTAGAAGAAGTGAGGAGCAAGGAGATTCTTCTGAATTTGCGGTAAGGACCTGTTCACACATATTCTGAAGAATAAGTGTGAACAGGTCCTTCTTTATTCCTACGATTCAATGGCACCTTTCTTCTTGGCATAGATAGAGGAACCTACCATGGCTAGCAGTGTAAATACATACGGTATTGCCAGGATGAAATCAGAGGGTATGTTCAGAGCTCCCTGTGCATAATTGGAGAAAGCATCAGCAAGGCCGAAGATGAAGGCAGCGATAAGGAGCCCAAGGGGTCTCTTGTTTCCTAGGAAGATTACCACGAGGGCAATCCACCCTTTCCCTGCTGTGATGTTGGGGACAAATGCCCCTAGGTTCAGGGTAAGCAGAGCCCCTCCCAGACCACAGGTGAACCCTGAGATGAGGAAAGAGGCAAAACGATAGTGGTTAGGGCGCATGCCTAGGGAAGAAAGCGCCTCCTGATGCAGTCCTGTTGCTCGGATCCTGAAGCCGAAGGGTGTCCTGTAGAGGACAAAGTAGCAGATCCAAAGCAACAGCCAGCTCAGGTAGACAAATGCTGAGTGCCCGATGAAGATATCCCCAAGGATGGGGATACTTGCTAGTTTTTGTGTTCCCAACAGAGGGAGGGAAGGAATATTGTCAAATACCACCACACCCTTATTGGCAAACAGGGCAAACGAGAGCACAACTGTCAACCCTGATGCAAACAAGTTTACAGCGAGGCCGGTTATGAAGACATTCGACTTCAGATTCAGGGTAACAGAAGCTAGTATGGCTGACAGGAGCATGGTGCACCCGATGCCAAGCAAGGTTCCCACTACCATGCTGCCTGTGTAATGGGTGAATATGACCGCACAGAATGCTCCCATAAGTAACAACCCTTCCAATGCAATGTTCAGCATACCTGACAGTTCGGTGAAGAGTCCTCCCATCGAAGCCAGCAACAGAGGGGTCATGATGGTCACTGCACTATGAAGCATGGGGATGGTGAATTGCATCAAAGGTGCCTCCTTTTCTTTTCAAACAGGGTAAGGAGCACTTCGCTGCTGATAAGGAAGAACACGATTGACTGCACTATGGCTGCTATTTCGAAGGTGACATCAGAGTGCAGCATGGCACTTCGTGCCCCCGCTTCAATGTAAGCGAAAAACAGTGCTGCTGGAATCACAGCCGAGGGTTTGCTCTTTGCTATCAAGGCGACAGCCAGACCATTCCAGCCCATCCCTAGGGAAAACTCCTTGATGCTAGAGAAATAGGTCCCATAGATAGCAAATCCCCCAGCAAGACCGTAGAGGAAACCACTGAGGAACATGGGCAGAACGATAAACTTCCTAGTGTTGATACCTCCATACTTGGCGAATCGACTGTTGAGTCCTGTCATGCGAAGCTCATACCCACTTTTTGTCTTGTAGAGGTAGACATGAACCGTTAAAACAGCAACGAGGGCAAAGAAAAGGGCAGTGCTGAGGCTCGATGGGGGAAGCAATGCCGAAAGCCTGAAAGACTCGGGAATCTTCCTGGTTGCTATCAGGCTGGTGGAAGGGTCCATGAACGGACCGGCTATGAGGTAGTTGACCACCAGTACCACAGCGTTGGAGATCAGAAACGAGGTTATGAGCTCACTGGTATTCCATTTCATGCGCAGGAATCCCGAAAGACCTGCAAGACCTCCAGATACACCGGCGCCTATAAAGAGAGCCAGGATGGCTCCTATCACCCCAAGGGGCGCCAGGTAGATGGCACATAGGGTTGTTGCAAGAGCTCCACTGTAAATCTGGCCTTCTCCTCCCAGATTGAAGTTGCCCGATCTCATGGCAAGTGAGACCCCCAAACCACCAAATATCAATGGGATTGCACCATTGAGCATATTGCCGAAATAGTAGGTGTTTTGTAGGGGTCCAAGAAAAAAATACTTGAGCGTCCTAGTTGGAGTCTTGCTGAGCAGGATCGATAGGACAAGCACAGCTGAGAGTGCTATCAGGACGATGAGGAAGCTTCCCGCACTTGAACGAAGTGTGGGAAGAAGATTTTTGGTTGTCATCCTTTTTTTCTCAACCATGGAAAGGCTCCTGTTTTTTGAGGCCCAGCATGTATTCGCCGATTTCTTCCTTGGAAAGGGATCTTGCCTCATCTCCCACAAAAGAGGCAACCCTCGTTCCCCTGTACAGGACGATAATTCTATCAGCGATGGTTAGTATTTCATCAAGATTGGAAGATATGAGGATCACAGCCGCCCCTTTGTCCCGGAGAGCGGCCATCTGCTCATACACAAACTGACTGCTAGCGATATCGAGGCCCCAGGTGGGTTCTGAGAAGACAATGTAGTCCTGGTAACGCTCGATCTCCCTTGCCAGTATCACTTTTTGAATATTTCCTCCTGATAGGGAACCGATAGGCATGTGAGCGGTAGCCTTGGCAGCATACTTCTCCAACAGGTCGTTGGTATGTTTGGTTACCTTTCTTTGGTCGAGAAATCCGTTTTTCCGGAAGGATTCACTCTCTCCTACAATGATGTTTTCCTGTACGCTCGCTTTGAGTGAACTGCCTATCTGGAGCCGGTCGGAAGGAACATAGGAAAGGCCCTGCTTACGTAGGTGCGCGGTTCCAATATTGGTAATGTCGTTGCCATCATGAAAAATGTGCCCATCGAAGGTAGGGATGAATCCACCGAGCACAGCTTCAAGGACTCCCAATCCATTTCCGCTGACCCCTGCAAAGCCAAGTATTTCTCCTGCATAAGCGGTAAAGGAGAGGCCATTGAGCAAGGGTCTCTCTTGACCCTGCCTGAGTACTGTTATGTCCTTGCACTCTATGACCGGTTTGCTCTCGTCAGTGTGTGTAGCATGCGTAATGGAGAGCGATATGCTCTTACCCATCATCAGAGCTGATATCTGCCGCTCTGTAACATCCTTTGTCTCATAGGTGCCAAGCATCTTCCCTTGGCGCATGACAGCGACACGGTCGGAAATGGCTTTGATCTCCTGTAGCTTATGGGTGATGAGGATAAGCGACTTACCCCGTTTTGCAAGCTGTTGTAGGGTGGAGAACAAGGCCTCGATCTCCTGTTCTGTAAGAACGGAAGTCGGTTCATCAAGGATGAGGATATCAACATCCCTATACAGCATCTTGATGATTTCCACCTGTTGTTTCTGCCCTACGGTTAGGTTTCGTACATAAGAGGATGCTTCAATGGAGAATTGGTGGTGCGCTATCACCTCGTTGACGAGGGCTGCTGCCTTTTTCATATCATAAGTAATGCCATATTTGCGTGGCTCGATACCCATCAGGACATTCTGGGCAACGGTGAAATCCTCCACGAGCATAAAGTGTTGGTGGACCATGCCGATGCCCAGGTGGTTTGCCACCAGGGCGGAGGATATGTTCTCTTGCTTTCCCCGTATGCTGATGGTTCCTTCCTCATGGCTTTCAAGACCGTACAGCACTTTCATCAAGGTGGTTTTCCCTGCCCCATTCTCACCTGCCAGACAAAGGATCTCTCCCTTACGCAACAAGAAGTCTACTCCGTCATTGGCACGGAGATTGTTCTCAGGATATGTCTTAGTGATGTTGCGCATCTCAACAGCAAGTTCCAATGGCATCACTCCTTGAAAAACTATTCCTTATTACAGGGCTGGTAGGGTATAAGCAACCTTGCCTGCGTAGATATCGTCCATGAAGGTATCAAATTGTACCCTGATGTCCTCTGGTAGAGAGCTGGAATATGCAGGATCATCAGATATGAATCCCAAGTATCCCTCCTGTGCCCCTACAATACTAGCTTTACCATACTCTATCGTACCATTCAGTGCATCCTTGAGAATCTCTTTGGTAAGTTTCTTCTGCTCCATCGAGCCACAGCCTACCACATAGCCTGGAGCACTGTTGTACTCGTTGGTATTATGGAAAACGATATAGGCTCCTTGTTCCTTGGCAACTTTGAACAATCCCTGGGCTGCGCCTCCTGCTATGGCAGCAAAGACATCCACTCCTGCATTTTTCATGCTTGTGGCAAGGTCGGCAGTCTTGTTGGCATCGAACCAGTTTCCAATGACTCGGAAGTCCAGTTCAATATTTGGATTGACCATCCTCGCACCATCAAGAAAGCCGGGCAGCATGTGCTTGTTCAGCAGAGGATACTCCTGGGCTGCAATGAAACCAATCTTGAGAGACTTGTTTGCATGGCTCATGCTGCTGTTGGTCACCAAGCCGGCAAGGTAGCCAAGGAAGAGGGACTGCTCATACTGGTTGTAGAGGTAGGTCCGTATCTGAGGGTCCCCCTCCATGAAGGCATCGGTGATGACAAATTTCTGTTTGGGGAATTTCTTGCCAATAGATACACAGATTTCCGGAAGGGAGGGATTTGACCCCAATACAATGTCATACTCACCGGTGGCGACCAAGGAAGTCAGCTGCTCTTCCCACTGCGCCTGGTTGAACCCTGCCTCATATACCTTTACGGTTACATTCTGGTTCTCAGATGCAAACTCTGTCGCTCCTTCGGCTAGGGCTGTATAGGGGGGGCTTCCTGCTGTCACCCCGGTGATATATACCAGGATTGAGAGGGAAGGTGTCCCTGCTATCTCTTTTTCCATACTTCCTGCGGCTACAGCAAGCGAGAGGACCATGCCAAAGAGTAGTACAATACAGATGATTTTTTTCATTATTGGCTCCTTTTAGTCTGGTTGAAAACAGTATTGGTCTGCACCCCTAAGCTTCTACCTTTGCCAGAGCCTTGTCTACACCCCAATGGCCATGAACCAGCCCATTTACTGCTTCTATCATGGCTTCAACCTTGCCAAAGGACCAGATGTTCCTTCCCATGGCGATACCTCTCCCTCCAGCCTGCAACGAGTCATGAATAGTCTGGAACACGAGCCGGACCGAATCTGTCTTGGCTCCTCCAAGAATGACGATAGGGACGGGACACCCCTGTACTACACGCCTAAAGGATTCGATGTCTCCTGTATAGTACGTCTTGATGAGGTCTGCCCCGATTTCGCTACCCATACGGGCTACCATCCTGATGGCCTCAGGGTCATGGGAGGCGAACTCCTTCCCTTTGATAGTTCCCTTTGCCATGGCTTCCAGCATGACAGGCAGTCCGAGTCGATGACAACGATCTATGGCAAGTGAAGCTTTTCGGATAAATTCCCCTTCTTTCTCATGTCCAAACTTGACGGTGATGGCGGCGCAAGATGCGCCATAGGCTATTGCAGTTTCAGGTTCGACTATCATCTCTTCTTCAAATCTTCCACCAAGGACGGTGAAGCCGCCAGTCAGGCGAAGCACCAGGGAGGTTTGCCTGTCCCATTCTGATAAGGATGCATCGACAAAGCCTTTTGTGGTAAGGATGCCATCGACCTTGGCACTGACGCACGCTTTGACTATTGTCCTGGGATCTGTTATTCCAGGCATGGGTCCTGCGATGGAGCCATGGTCCAGGGCAATGATGACCGATCTGCCATCCTGTTTGTCAAAGATTGCATTGGTGCGTAAGGTGAGTCCTGATAGCATAGCTTACTCCTTCTTTGGTATACGCCCTTCCTTGAGGCTTCTGTAGGTAGCGAACAACTCGTCATACAGGTTTTGTAACTTATAATCCGGAGAGAATAAGTGCTTTGTCTGTACCACAGCATTCGCAGCTTCCTTATAAGAAGAGAATGTTCCCAGTGATGTAAGGGCAATGATGAGACACCCCATGAGCTCTGCATCCTGCATAGCAGGAATCAGCACCTCTCGCCCTGTTATATCCGCCTTGAGCTGGTTCATGAAATCACTTTCGCTGGGGCCTCCGGTGATTCGAAGCTGGCCCACTTCAGATCCAAGCTCCTCCATGACTGTGATTACATCCCTCATGGCAAAGCAGGTGCCTTCAGCAACTGAACGCAACAGCTCACGGCTTCCTGTCGCCAGGTTCAGGCCGGAAAAGACTGCCCGTGCATCAGGATCCCAGATAGGGGCACGTTCCCCGCTGAGGTAGGGTAGGAATACCACTCCGCCGGATCCTGGTTCTGCAGATGCCATCGTTGTATAGAGGCTGCCAAATGATAGGTCCCTGCTTCCCACAAGGTTTTTAACCCACTCTATCGCTTTACCAGAGGTGGAGATTATGCCTGACACATTATAGTAAGGCATAACGGGGTGGTGGTAGGTCATCAGGCGAGGGTCTGCCAAAGGTTTTCGGGCACAGAGGTTGATCCCCTCTGAGGTTCCAGACCGGTTGCATACCTGTCCGAGTTCAACTGTCCCTGTGCCTAGGATCGAGACATAGAAATCAGGGGCACCTGCAAAGACCGGTATGAGTGCTGGGAGAGACAATGCTTTGCTTGCAAGGCTGGTAATGGGTCCGATAAAGTCACCAGGGTTGCAAAAGGGAGGAAATTTTTCCTTGTCCATGCCAAGTGAGGATACTAGGTCATCATTCCAATACCACTGCTGTGAGTCATCGGAATGGATGATGGCCTTTGGAACCCCTGTGAGCAGATAATCCAGGTATTCATGTGAAGAGAGAAGCCAAAGGCTTTCCTCGTAGGTTTTGCGCTCGTTGTGGAAGAGATACAATGCCTTTGGCAGGAAGAAGCCGGAGTCGACAAAGGTTCCCAGTTTCTCACTGATGGTGGCAGCCTCCGAAACAGGACGACGGTCAAGCCAGGTCCTGGCCATGCCTGTCTTTGCAAATAGCAGACCTTCCTTACTTTCGGGCTTACCCAAAACTGGTACTAGGGTAGGGCCATTGCCACTGATGACCACAGCCTGTACCGAAGAGAGTTCCCCAAGTGCATTGCAGACACTGCTCAGGGCTTTGCTCCAGAGCATGGGATCAATCTCATTGTTATGTGATGGAGCATCTAACTTAGCGTGTTTGGTAGAGCAAAGGACCCCGTCTTCACTGAACAAAGCTGCTTTGAGGGTTGTTGTGCCGAGGTCTATTGTCAGAATCATGCTCTAGTCCACCTTTACCAATACGCGATAGTTTGTTTTGTCCAGTGCGGCTGTCATCGCTTCACTGATGGCATCCAAAGGAAAGATTTTACTGATGAGGTCTGCTACCTCTATGGCTGCCTCTGATAGTACCCTTACTGCTTGGTTGAAATCAATCTCACTTCTGCCTTCAGACCCTGTTATCTGATATTCCTTTCTGTGGACAGTGTTCATGTCTATGGGGAATTCAGGCTTGTCATCGTAGGAAGTGAATACATTGACCCGCCCCGCAGGTGCCAGGACTTGGAAAGCCAGTTTGGCAGCATCCTCCGCAGGTGAGGTTATGATACAGCATTCGACCCCACGCCCTCTTGTGAGGCTTTTCACTTGCTCTACAAGGCCTACAACATCAGAGGCATCCAGGGCCGCAGAGCAGCCCATCCTTTGGGCATCAGCAAGACGTTGCTTGTCAATGTCACAGATGATGACCTTGGCTCCCATTGTCATTCCCACCTTCATGTGAAGCATGCCCATGGTCCCTGCACCACAGATGAGCAAGGTTTCCCCGAGTTGCAAGCCGACTTTCTTTAAAGATCGAATGGCGCAGGCAAGGGGTTCTGTCAGGGCTGCATGTGCAAGGGAGAATTCCTGGGGCAGGATGTGAGCTTGATCAGGGCGGACAGTCATATATTCAGAAAAGGCACCTAACACATGCTGACCTTTGTTGAATCTGTTTTCACAAAGATTGGAGTTGCCTGCAAGACACTGGGGGCAGATATGGCAACGATTGACCAGGTCAAGGGCAACATGGTCGCCAATGGTATGGCTGGAGACTACTTCAGATCCTATCGAGACAACCACCGCTGATGCTTCGTGCCCAGCTACAATCGGAAAGTAAATGGAGCGCTCTCCTGTAAAGAGTCTTTGCTCCAAGGTACATATCCCGCAAAAGGCAATCTTTACCAACAACTCGGTGGGGCTGCATACAGGTTGTCCAGTCTCCCGTATCTCCACATGGTTAGCTTCAGTGATGTATGCACTTTTCATGTCTTGCCTCCCAAAAACTTGACGTGAAACGTAAGCTTTGTCCTTGTGTATATTTTGGGCTCAGCGAGGTGAACTGTCAAGAAAAATCCCTTTTCATCAAATACTGGGTTCTGCCCTTGTATTGGCCCTTCATCCATGGTAGTTGTTATAGCAGTATTTGAACGTGAAAAATCAACAGAGGCTAACCGTGGTAGAAAGAAGATATAGGATAGGCGAGCTCGCCCGTAAGGCAGGGGTAACAGCAAGGACTGTACGTTACTATGAGTCTCTTGGTCTGCTGAAAACCCAGGATCGTCAGGATGGGGGACAGCGGTACTATACCGATGAGGATTTGGTCTATTTGAATCGAATCATACAGCTGAAGAGGTATGGTCTCTCCCTTGAGGAGATTGCTGAGATCATCAGGCTGGGCAATGAGGATAGCACTGGTCAGAAGCGACGTCTGGAACTGCTTAAGCAGTACAGAAAGCTCTTGAGCCGGGAACTGCAGCATCTGAAGGATGTCAAAGCTCTGATCGATGACCTCAGTTGGCATGTTGAGCAGTTGGAGTCAGTGGACCATGATTTCCAGCAGTGTCCGGGAACCGCTTGTCCCAAGTGTGAGTTCAAGGATCGTTGTGAATTCTATGAGAAGGGTGAGCTGTGATAGGAAAGGGGAGCCAACCAATATAAGTGATCTACTCCCAAACGTTGCCTTTTCCTCCATTGAGATGAAAGAGAAGGGTTAAGTATCACACAGGGGGCGGGAGAAACTATATGGGACCTTTTACGGATACCCCCTTTCTATGCTTGATTCATGGGTTGAGGGGGTTCTGCCCTTGTATTGGTCCTTCATCCATGGTAGTTGTTATAGCAGTATTTGAACGTGGAAAATCAACAGAGGCTAACCGTGGTAGAAAGAAGATATAGGATAGGCGAGCTCGCCCGTAAGGCAGGGGTAACAGCAAGGACTGTACGTTACTATGAGTCTCTTGGTCTGCTGAAAACCCAGGATCGTCAGGATGGGGGACAGCGGTACTATACCGATGAGGATTTGGTCTATTTGAATCGAATCATACAGCTGAAGAGGTATGGTCTCTCCCTTGAGGAGATTGCTGAGATCATCAGGCTGGGCAATGAGGATAGCACTGGTCAGAAGCGACGTCTGGAACTGCTTAAGCAGTACAGAAAGCTCTTGAGCCGGGAACTGCAGCATCTGAAGGATGTCAAAGCTCTGATCGATGACCTCAGTTGGCATGTTGAGCAGTTGGAGTCAGTGGACCATGATTTCCAGCAGTGTCCGGGAACCGCTTGTCCCAAGTGTGAGTTCAAGGATCGTTGTGAGTTCTACCAGGAAGACGAAGCGTAATTATACAGCCATGTAAAAACTGACCATCCACTTTGATGATATCCAACAATGCAATGCATGTTATACAGCACCCCCTTTCAGCAGACGCAACATCTTGCTTGGAGAGGGGTTAATCTTCATTGTTATCTTTTTTGTTTTTTTCTTGCTTTTTGTTTTCTTTTGACTAATAATATT